>JAHINZ010000190.1 GCA_018895795.1 Alphaproteobacteria bacterium | reverse complement strand
CGGCGATCAGTCCTGGCAGGTCATAACCAAGGGAGCCGACGTTCTGCACCAGGTCGTCGGCGCGCTCCTCAAAGGTCATGAACACGCCCGGCTCGTCGTAGACGGTCGCTCCCTTGACGAGGAAGGTCAGGGCAAAGAGTGTCTTGCCGCAGCCTGCGGCGCCAGCGATCAGGGTCGGGCGACCCCGGGGCAGCCCCCCGAAGGTGATCTCATCTAGACCCGCGATACCGCTGGGCGCCTTTTGGAGATGTTCGGCGGTCGTCTTGATTTGCTGGGTCATGGCGTCGTCGTTAGCGGGGATCCTGCCCCCTGAAGTACAGGAATGGTGGCGCGGGGTCGCGTAAAAGATGGAAATCTTCAGAGTATAAAGTCGCGATATCCGAATCTCATCCAGAATTATTTCTCAACAGAAACGCGAGATATCGAAATTTTTGGAGACAAAATTGCGGTTTGTGGCGACCGGAATTTTCCAATTTGGACCGGCGACATGGCGGATAGCGCTGCCGATATCTTCGCGAAATATTTAGCCGCTAGCCGTTCACAGACCCAAGGCGCTTGGCTCGTTCGCGGCCGATCGCTCCCGAAATTGCCATCCCGACAGCCGCGAGGTCCGGGCTTCGCGGTGGGTTGTATTGGCCCAGGAAAGCCCGAACGACTTTGGCATGGTCCAGTTTGCATCCGCGCCCTGCCTGCCACGACCAACGTGCTCGCCTAAAATCCGCCGCGGGCCGAATCGGTGTCCGCGGCTGGATGCTCTGAACGTTCGGTTCCTGGAAGTAAGCTAAAGTCCGGTAATGGCGCGACAACGCCGATCGGAGTCGAGGCGCGACGCCGCCGACGTTAAAGCCATTTGGCGCGTTTGAACCGACGGTAGAGCAAGCCACAGATGAGCGTGATGGCGCCCAGCACGAGGAAATAGCCGTACTTCCAGCGCAGCTCGGGCATGTGCTCGAAGTTCATCCCGTAGATGCCGGCGATGGCCGTCGGCACGGCGAGGATTGCGGCCCAGGCGGCCAGTTGCCGGGTGATCGCCCCTTGGCGCTGCTGCTCCATGAGGGTGCTGATTTCGAACACCGACGACAAGACGTCGCGCAAGCCTTCCACCAGGGCCGCAACGCGCTGGATGTGGTCGCGCACGTCGCGGAAATAGAGGCGCACCTCGCTGTCGACGCAGGGCACGTCATGGTGCTCAAGATGGCTGGCCACCTGCTCCATCGGCCCTAGCAGCTTACGAAACTTCATCAGTTCGCGCCGCAGGGTGAAGATCTTGGTCACCTCAGTGCGGCCCAAGAAGGCGTCCAGGGCGTGACGCTCCATCAGCTGGATCTCCTCCTCGATGGAATCGACGATCGGCAGATAGCCATCGACGATGAAGTCGAGCACGGCGTGCAGCACATAGTCGCCGCCGTGGGCCAGGAGGGTCGGAGAGGCCTCGAGTTGGGCGCGCAGTTCGTTGTGGGCGCGGGCCGAGCCATGGCGCACCGTGATGATGTGACGAGGGCCCAGGAAGATGTCGGTCTCGCCATAGGCGATATGGTCGGTCTCGAGGTGGGCGGTCTTGGCGACGATGAACAGCTGGTCGCCATAGACATCGACCTTGGGCATCTGCCGAGCGCTCAGCGCATCCTCGACGGCCAGCGGATGCAGGTCGAAACGGTCCTGCAGGATCCGAAGCTCCGTCTCGTTAGGCTCAAAGATGCCGATCCACAGGAACTCGCCCTCGCGCGGCTCCAGGCTGTCGGGTTGGTCGAGAAAGACCTCTCTAGCCCGCTTTCCGGCGGCATAGGCGAAAGCAGCAACGACGCTCATGAAACACTCCGGCGATCACCGACACGCGATCCGCGCGCTATGGCATGGAAAGGCCTCCCATCCCAGGCGGCGCGGGCCTTCGGCAACCTAAGCTCAAGCTTTGGGTGCGAAGATGGAACCATGTCGCCGTTCGAGACCTCGCCCGTCCAGCGCCCGGTGGAGCGCCGAAGCGCGCAACGCCAGCGCACCCTGCTGGCGGGCAGGCTGTCGTATGGCGAGCCGGCGGTCACCGTGCCTTGCGGGATCCGCAACCTTGGTCCCGGCGGCGCCCTGATCGAACTGCAGGCGCCGATCCTTCTGGCCGCACCGCTGCGGCTGCTCCTGGCGCGCGACGGCCTGGTCTACGACGCCAGCGTGGTCTGGCGTCGCGGCCTGAAGATCGGCCTGGCGTTCGGCGAGCCCCACGACCTGCGCCAGGTGGTCGATCCGCAAGTGCGGATCCTGCAGGCCCTCTGGAAAGAGATGGCGCTGCGCTGACCGCGCCTGACGGGCTGCTCAGCCTAGCGGCGCGTCGACCGGATGCTTGAAGGTCAGGTTCAGCCGAAGACCGACGATCAGGGCGTTGTCCAACCCGGCCTGCGAGGCCGGATGGACGACGTACTGGACGTCGGGCTGTAGCGCGAGCCGGTCGTTGACCTGGTAGCGATAGGTCAGTTCGACGGTGGTCTCGGCGCTCGGCAGATCGCCCGAGCGCCTGGCGGGCTTCCCGATACCGGCGTGGGCGATCGCTGGCGCGCCGGACGATCCAGCCGATCGAAGGACGCCGGATAGGTCGGCGCGAAGTCCTCGTCCGCGGCCCAGGACGGGCGCGGGGCGAGGCTCAGCAGGCATGCGGACGCGACCGCGAGGACGCGCACTCGAAACAGGATCGCCATGAGGGTCTCCCCTGGGAAGCGCGGGCCGAGGCGCCGGTCAGTTGGGATCGTCGAGGGTGAAGAGGTCCGCGCCCTCGTCATAGGCGAAGGCTTCGGCGTAGCGCGCCCAGTTGGTCACCGCCTTGAGGGTCTGGTCGGCATAGTCCGGCGACATCGAGTCCTCCAGCTCGTCGCGGAAGCGGCCGGCCGGCGCCTTGTGCGAGGCGCGCTCGTCCAGCACCCGCCGGATGTGGCCGGCCAGGGGCACATGGGTCAGCAGTTGCTGGGCGAACAGCGACTTGCGCGCATCGACGTCGGCCTCGACATAGCGCCGGGCGGTTGGGGTCAGGCGCAGGTCGCCGCCCTCCAGCTCGGCCAGCCGCAGCAGTTGCAGGGTCTCGGCGATGGAAAACAGTTCATCGGCCTCGTACTGGAGTTCCTTGGCCAGCACGGGCAGATCGGCCTTGCCCTCGTAGGGCGCGGCGCTGACCGCCTCCATCAGGCCGGCCAGGGTGTTGGTCGAGACGCGGGGCAGCACCATGCTGATCCCCGTGCCCGGGAACAGCCCCTCGTTCTGCCGCCCGCCCTGGGCTTGGCCGGGCTGAGTCATCTGGACATAGATGCTCTCGACCAGGGCCCGGAAGGCCGGGTCCAGGCGATTGCGCGGCTGGGGCAGATCGACCTTGATTGTCGAGACCACGCGCCCGGGATTGGACGAGAACACCAGGATGCGGTCGCACATCAGCACCGCCTCCTCGATGTTGTGGGTGACCATCAGGATCGACTTGATCGGCATCCGGCCCTCGCTCCACAGGTCGAGCAGGTCGGTGCGCAGGGTCTCGGCGGTCAGCACGTCCAGGGCCGAGAACGGCTCGTCCATCAGCAGGATCGAGGGATCGACCACCAGGGCGCGGGCCAGGCCGACGCGCTGGCGCATGCCGCCCGACAGCTCCTTGGGATAGGCGTTCTCGAAGCCGTCCAGGCCGATCAGGTCGATGGCCGCCAGGGCGCGGCGACGGCGCTCGTCCGGCTTGACACGCTTGGCCTCCAGCCCGACCTCGACGTTCTCCTGCACGGTCAGCCAGGGAAACAAAGCAAAGCTCTGGAACACCATGCTGACCGTGGTCGGCGCCTCGCCGGCGCGCTTGGGAAATTCGATCTCGCCCGAGGTCGGCTGGATCAGGCCGGCGATCGAGCGCAGCAGGGTCGACTTGCCCGAGCCCGAGCGGCCCAGCAGGCCGACGATCTCGTTGTCGCACAGGGTCAGATCGACGTCCTCGAGCACCAGCAGATTGGCGCCGCCGGCCTTGCCGTAGAGGTGGCGGACGTTGCGGACTTCGACCAGGCGGGTGTCGTGAAGGTGGGGGAAGTGGGTCACGGTGGGGGTCATGGGGATATCCTCCCTAAGCCAGACGAAGGCGGCGCTCGGCGAACCGGTACATCGGCCGCCACAGGGCGCGGTTGAAGGCGATGACGAAGATCGACATGACGGCCACGCCCAGGGCGACACGGGCGTAGTCGCCGGCGGCCGTGGCCTTGGCGATGAAGGCGCCCAGGCCCGCGGCCTCCAGGTGCTTGTCGCCCCAGGTGACGGCCTCGGCGACGATGCTGGCGTTCCAAGAGCCGCCCGAGGCCGTCAGCGCGCCGGTGACGTAGTAGGGGAAGATCCCGGGGATCCCCACCTGCCGCCACCATTGCCAACCCCGGATCCCGAAGATGCCGGCGGCTTCCTTCAGGTCGCCGGGAATGGCGCTGGCCCCGGCGATGACGTTGAACAGGATGTACCACTGGGTGCCCAGCACCATCAGCGGCGACAACCAGATGTTGGGGCTGAGATGGAAGGCGACGATACCCGCCACCGCGAACGGGAACATCACATTGGCCGGGAAGGCCGCCAGGAACTGGGCGATCGGCTGCAGGCGCTCGGCCCAGGCCGGACGCAGGCCGATCCACATGCCGATCGGCACCCAGATCAGCGTCGCCAGGGCGATCAACACCACCACCCGCAGCAGGGTCGCCAGACCCAGGCCAAAGGCGGTGACGAGATCGGCGAACACCAGGTGGGCGCTCAGATAGTCCCAGAGCACCCAGGCCCCGGCGAGGCCCAGGCCGATCACAAGCATGATCCAGAGGATGTCGAGCGCCTTGGTCATCCAGGCGGGCGGGGTCAGCGGGGCGAAGCTCAGCTTCGGCGCGGCCGGCCAGTCGATGGCGGTCATGGCCATGGCGGGCCAGGTCAGCGGGGTCGACAGGGCGCGTAGCCAGCGGGTGCGGCGCACCAGGTCATAGAGCCACGAGCCGGGCCGCTCGCCTGAGGCGGTCTGCTCGAAGCGGAACTTGTCGGCCCAGGCGACGATCGGCCGGAACACCAGCTGGTCATAGAGCACGATGACCACGGCCATCGCGCCCACGCCGATGGCCACGGCTTTCATGTCCTGGCGGGCGATGGCCAGGGACAGCCACGAGCCGATGCCCGGCAGGGTGACGGTGGTGTCTCCGACGGTGATGGCCTCCGACGCCACGACGAAGAACCAGCCGCCCGACATCGACATCATCACGTTCCACACCAGGCTGGGGGTGGCGAACGGCAGCTCCAGCCGCACAAATCGCCGCCAGGGCGAGAAGCGAAACTGGCGGCTGACTTCGTCGAGATCCGAGGGGATCGAGCGCAGCGACTGGTAGAAGCTGAAGGCCATGTTCCAGGCCTGGCTGGTGAAGATGGCGAAGATCGCCGCGCACTCGACGCCCAGCTGCCGGCCTGGGAACAGCCCCATGAAGAAGGTGACGGTGAACGTCAAAAAGCCCAGCACCGGCACCGATTGCAGGATGTCCAGCGCCGGCACGATGATCAGTGCGGCCTTGCGGCTCTTGGCCGCCAGGGTCGCCACCGTGAAGGTGAAAATCAGCGAGACGCCCAGCGCCAGGAACATCCGCAGCGTGGTGCGCAGGGCGTATTCGGGCAGGCGCGCCGGGTCCAGGGTCACCGGCGTGGCGTGCAGCACGGCCAGGGACTGGCCCATGTCGTCGGCCCCGCGCACGATCAGGATCGCGGCGGCGGCCAGAAGCAGGAAGGCGATCAGATCCGCCCAGGACGGGGCGGTTCCGACGCGAAGAAAGCGCGCGAGCGGGCGCGCGGCCTTGGGGTCTCCGGACAGGAAAACCATGGGGCTCTACCTCGTTTATGGGCCGCGAGCGGCCGTCACCGAGGGAGCCTGATACCAGACCCTACCGGGACGCCTCTCGCGGCGTGTTGGATCGACTGTGACTGTCGCTGGGCATGGGCTCGGGGTTTCCGTTGATGTGTCGATCGATCCTCCTGGGGAGGATTGCCGACGGCCGCGAAATGATCCTCGAAAGCGGCGCTGTCAAGCGCCTTGTCGCGCCGCAACAAAACTTTCGTGGGGCCGCCTTGCGCGCCTTGGGCGAGGCGCTGCTCAGCTGAGAATCGCTCGCGCCGCCTGGGCCGCGAGAGCCAGGCCGACGAGGATGATTAGCGCGCCGGAGGCATAGGGCGCGCGGCGGGCGAAGGCCGAGAACGCCCCGGCGAAACGCTTTTCGGCATGGCGCACGCCGAGCGCCGCCACGACCCCGACGGTGACCATGGTGACGGCCAAACCGATCGAGAAACACAGCACCAGGGTGGCGCCCAAGGCGACCTGCTTGAGCTGCAGGCATAGCAGCAGCACGGTGATGGCGGCCGGGCAGGGGATCAGGCCGCCGGTCAGGCCAAAGAGCACGATCTGCCCCGTGGTCACGTCCCGGCCGGCGAAGCGCTTGTTGATGTCGTTGGCGTGGGCCCGTTCGTGGGCGTCCTGATAGCCGGGATCCGCGACGTCCAGGCCGTGACCCTGCCCGTGATCATGCTCGGCGAAGACGACGTCGAAGTCATGGCCGTGACCGCCATGGGCGATCGACAGGCGCGCCTCGAAGGAATGGGGCTCGGGGATCGCCTCGATCGATTCCAGAAACGCGCCCCGGTCGATGAAGACGAAGGTCTGCACCGCGCCGTCCGGGCGGGTTGTGGTGACGGTCAGTTCGCTGGCGCGAGGGGCTTGGCCGCGTTCGGCCGTGACCCGGAAGCACGGCGGCATGGCGTCTTCGAAGATCGCCAGGGCCAGGAGACCATGGCCGGTGTCGATGCGTCGAACCTCTTCATGAGCGTGGTCATGGTGATGGTCATGCTCGCTGGCCTCGGCGCGCCCCTCGCGCCAGGTCCGCCACACCATCCACAGCGCCACGGCGATGATGATCGCCGCCGAGGCCAGCTGGAACCAGGGCTCGGCGGTGTCGAGGTTGAGGTTGCGGCCAAAATAGAGGCCCGCCAGGCCGATGATCCAGACGATCAGGGTGTGGGATGCGGTCGCCGACAGGCCCAGCAGGATCGCCTGCCAGACCGTGCCGCGCACCGCGACGATAAAGGCGGCCATCATCGTCTTGGAGTGGCCCGGCTCCAGGCCATGCAGGGCGCCCAGCAACAGGGCCGAGGGAATGAATAGCCAGGCATGCCCCGCGCCTTGCGCGAGGAGATCGGCGAGAGAAGTCATCGGCGCCTCAGAGGTACTTGGTGATGGTCTTGAGTTCTTCGAGCGCCTTGGCCGCGTCGCGTGGCTCGTCCTCGGCCGCATGGGCCAGGCAGTGGTCGATGTGGTCGTGGATCAGGGTCTTCTTGGCCGCCGCGACGGCCTTCTCGATGGCGTGTAGTTGCTGGGCCAGGTCCAGGCAGGTGCGGCCCGCCTCGATCATGGCGATCGTTTTTCTCAGGTGTCCCTCGGCGCGCTTGAGGCGGTTGACGATCTCGGGGTGGGTTTCGTGGACGACGTGGGCCATGCGCTAACCTATCCTCCTGGAGGGGATATGGTCCAGGCCAAACTCGCGTGGCGAGGACCGCTCAGACCAAGCTCAGGCTCATCCCGCCGCCGCGCGACCTACGGGCGGCGGGATGAGCCCTGGCGACCTAGGCCGTCGTCATGGCCTGATCCTGGCGGTTCTTGTGTCGCCCGCGGCGCGAGGCCAGGGCGTAGAGCGCAGGCAACACCAGCAAGGTCAGGAACGTCGAGGAGACGATGCCGCCGATCACCACGGTGGCCAGCGGTCGCTGCACCTCCGAGCCGGCTCCGACATTGAAGGCCATCGGCACAAAGCCGAGGCTGGCGACCAAGGCGGTCATCAGCACCGGTCGCAAGCGCGCCAGGGCGCCCTCGCGGATCGCGTCTTCAAGGTCGCGGCCTTCGTCGATCAGGCTTCGGATGAAGGTGATCATCACCACGCCGTTGAGCACCGCCACGCCCGACAGGGCGATGAATCCGACCGCCGCCGAGATCGACAACGGCAGGCCGCGCATCATCAGGGCGGCGACTCCGCCGGTCAGGGCCAGGGGCACGCCGGAGAACACCACGCCCGCGTCCTTCCAGGATCGGAAGAGCAGGAACAGCAGGCCAAAGATCACCAGCATGGCGGCGGGGACCACCAGCTGCAGGCGGCGCGCCGCCGAGGTCAGCTGTTCGAACGTGCCGCCATAGTCCACCCAATAGCCCGTCGGAACATCGACCTGCTCGTCCACCGCCCCCTGCACGGCGGTAACGAACGAGCCTAGATCGCGGCCGCGGACGTTGGTGGTGACCACGACCTTGCGCTTGCCATCGCTGCGGCTGATTTGGTTGGGCCCGATCACCACCTCGATCTTGGCGATGTCGGCCAGGGGCGCAAAGCCCCGTGCGGCGGCTGAGGCAGGCAGAGGAATCTGCAGCTGGCCGATCGCATCGACGTCGCGTCGCAACGTTTCGGGCAGGCGCACGACGATGTCGAAGCGCCTGTCGCCCTCGAAGATCTGACCGGCGGTCTCGCCGCCGATCGAAGCGGAGACCACATCCTGAACGTCGGCGATGTTGAGACCAAACCTGGCCAGGGCGTCGCGGTCGGGGGTGATCTGCAGCACCGGCAGACCGGTGGTCTGCTCGACCTTGACGTCCTGGGCTCCCTCGATCTTGCCGACCACCGCCTCGATGGCCTGGCCGGTCTTGAGCAGGACGTCGAGATCATCGCCATAGACGTTGATGGCCACGTCGGAGCGCACGCCGGAGATCAGCTCGTTGAAGCGCATCTGGATCGGCTGGGTGAACTCGTAATTGTTGCCCGGCACCTTCTCGACGGCCTCCTGAAGTTCGGCGACGAGCTGGGCCTTGGGCTTGCGCGGATTGGGCCAATCCTTTCGGTCTTTCAGCAGTACGAAGGTGTCGGCGACGCTGGGCGGCATCGGATCGGTGGCGACCTCGGCGGTGCCGAGCTTGGCAACGACCTTGTCGACTTCCGGGAACGCCTTGATCCGCGCCTCCAGAGCCGTCTGCATCTTCACCGCCTGGGTCAGGCTGGTGCCAGGAATCCTCAGGGCATGCAGGGCGATATCGCCCTCGTCCAAGTTGGGAATGAACTCCGAGCCCATGCGTGAGGCAGCAAGACCCGCGACCAGCACCAGCACGACGGCGACCGCGACGAAGGCGGTCTTGAACCTCAGGGCCGCAGCCAGGGCTGGCTCGTAAGCCCGCCGGGCCAGACCCATCAGCTTGCTTTCCTTTTCCTCAACCTTGCCGGTGACGAACAGAGCGACGGCGGCAGGGACGAAGGTCAGGGACAGCAGCAGGGCCGAGGTCAGGGCGATGACGACGGTGATCGCCATCGGGTGGAACATCTTCCCCTCCACCCCGGTCAGGGCGAAGATCGGCACATAGACCAGTGTGATGATCAGCACCCCGAACAGCGAGGGCTTGATCACCTCGCCGCTGGCCTCGGCGGCCAGGGCGAAACGCTCGTCGCGAGACAGGAGCCGCCCCAGCTGATGCTGAGCCATGCCGAACCGCCGCAGGCAGTTCTCGACGATGATGACAGCGCCATCGACGATCAGGCCAAAATCCAGAGCCCCCAGGCTCATCAGATTGCCGGAGGTTCGAGTCTGCACCATGCCGGTGATCGTCATCAGCATGGCCAGGGGAATGACTGCCGCGGTGATCAGAGCGGCGCGGATGTTGCCGAGCAGCAGGAACAGCACGACGATGACCAGCAGGGCGCCTTCGACCAGGTTCTTCTCGACCGTGGCGATGGTGCGGTCGACCAGGTCCGTGCGGTCATAGATCGGCTTGGCCGTGACGCCGGCCGGAAGCGCCTTGGCGGCGATCTCCAGCTTGGCGGCCACGGCGCGTGAAACCGTGCGGCTGTTTTCGCCGACCAGCATCATCACCGTTCCCAGCACCACCTCGCGACCGTTCTCGGTCGCCGCGCCGGTGCGCAGTTCCTCGCCCATCACCACGTCAGCGACATCGGCCACGCGGATCGGCGCGCCGCCGCGATTGGCGACCACGATCCGCTCCAGGTCGGCGATGCCGGCGGCCTGGCCCGGCGTGCGGACCAGATATTGCTCGCCATAGCGCTCGACATAGCCGGCCCCGACATTGGCGTTGTTCTTCTCCAATGCCGCGATCACCTCGTCCATGGTCACGCCATAGGCCGACAGCCGCTGCGGCCAAGGGGTGACATGGTACTGACGGACATAGCCGCCGATGGTGTTGACCTCGGTGACGCCGGCGGTGTTGCGCAGTTGCGGCCGGATCACCCAGTCCTGCAGGGTGCGCAGGTCTTCGGGCGTATAGGCGCCGCCGCCCGGCTTACGGGCGCCGGGGCTGGCCTCCAGCGTGTACATGAAGATCTCGCCCAGGCCGGTGGCGATGGGGCCAAGCTCCGGCTCGATCCCTTCGGGAAGCTGGCCACGCACCGTCTGCAGGCGCTCATTGATCAGTTGCCGCGCGAAGTAGAGATCGGTCCCGTCACGGAACACGGCGGTGACCTGGCTGAGGCCATAGCGTGAGATCGAGCGGGTGTATTGCAGGCCCGGCACACCGGCGATGGCGGTTTCGACCGGGAAGGTGACGCGCTGTTCGGACTCCAGCGGCGAGTAGCCCGTCGCCTCGGTGTTGATCTGGACCTGGACGTTGGTGATGTCGGGGGTGGCGTCGATCGGCAGGCGCTGGAAGCTCCAGACGCCCAGGCCGGCCAGGACGGCGACGAAGGCCATGACCGCCCAGCGATGGGCGATCGAGGCGGCGATGATGCGGTTCAACATGAGCGCGCCCCTAGTGATCGTGGCTCGCGCCGGACTTCTCGATGTCCGCGCGAATGAGGAAGGCGCCGTCGGTGACGTACGGGGTTCCAGGCTCAAGACCGCCCAGGACTTCCGTCCATTCGGGCGTGCGCGTTCCCAGCTCCAGCATCCGCACCTCATAGGTGTCGCCGACGCGGGCGAAGACCACGTCGAAGTCGCGGAAGCGCTGGATCGCCTTGGTGCGCACGGCGAGGGCCGCCGGTTTGGAGGCGACGGTGACGACGCCCTCGACGCCTAGGCCAGGACGCCAAGCGGGGCCCGCGCCATCGGGCAGATGGACGTGAGCCAGCTGGGTTTGGCTGGCCATGTCAGCCGCCGGCAGGATCGACTCCACCGTAGCCAGGATACGGTCGGTTCCCGACAGGCTGCGGACCTCCACCGTCTGGCCGACCCGAACCCGCTCGGAGTCGCGCGGATAGACGAACATCTCGGCGTGCAGCTTGGTCGGGTCGGCGATCACGAAGATCGGCCGGTCATAGGCCACGTCGCCGACATTGCTGTTCTTCTCGATGATCTGGCCCGAGATCGGGGCCGTGATCGAATAGGTCTGCAGGCTTTCGGAGGACTCGACACGCGCCACGACCTGGCCCTTGCGGACCATCTGGCCCAACTCGCCGCGCAGGCTCATGATCCGGCCCGGATACCAGGCGCGGACCTCGCCCTTGCCCTCGGGCGTCACCTCGATGCGACCGCTCAAGGTCACCGTCTCGCCCAGTGGGGCGGGGCCGGCGGTCTCGACCTTGACGCCGCCCGCTTGGGCGGCCTGGGCCGACATCGTGGTGCGGCCCTCATAGGACGCATAGCGCCACGCATGGTTCTTGCCGCCTTCGCGGGCGCTGACCGCCACGTCGAACGAATGCGGCTCACGTACGACGCCCGCGCCGCGCAGAAAGTCTTCCTGCGGCGTGAAGGTGAAGCGATCGATCTTGCCGCCCAGCCGGGTCAGGGCCACGTCGAGGATGACCTGACGCGGATCGATCGGCTTATCCTTGCGATAGGGATAGAACCGGAACTCCGGCTCGACGCCGGTTTCGAAGATCGTCACTTCCAGGCTGAAGTCGCCGTCGCGCAGCAGGCGGCCGTTATGAGGGCCGCGCTCGAACTCGACCTCGGTCTCGCCGTGCTCGCCATGGTCGTCGGACTTGGCGGTCTTGTCGCCGCAGGCGGCCAGACCCAGGGCGGCGGAGGTCAGAAGCAGCGCCCACAGGGGGCGGCGGGTGAGGGTGAGGCTCATGGCTGCAGCTCCGTGCGGGCGAGCATCGCGTGCGCGCCGGTCAGGCGGTCCAGGGCCGCCCCGTCTTGATGGAAGGCTTTGAGGATCTCGACGCGCCGGGTCTTGGCGTCGATCACGGCGCGCTGAGCGGCCAGGACGTCGAGGTAGCTGAAGCCGCCGCGACCGTAGCCGTCGCGCACCAGGGCGACGGCGCGTTCGGCGTTGGGCAGCACGTCCGCATCGGTCTTGCGGACCTCGGCGGCAGCGGCGGCGCGGCGCGCGATTAGCCGGGCGATCTCGCGCTCGCGTTCGATCTGGAAAGCGCCCAGATCCGCCGCGATCGCCGATCGCTCGGCCCGGGCCCGGTCGATGGCGCCGCGGTTGGTGTCGTAGCGGCCTAGGGGGATGGATGCCCCGACCACCAGGGCCACCGCGCCGTCTTCCTGGAGGTGACGAACCCCAAGGCTGACGGTCGGGTCTTGGACCGCTCGGGTCTGTTCCAAAGCGATGCGGGCGGCGGCGACGTCTTGCTCTGTAGCCAGCAGCTTGACGTCCGGCGTCTCGACGGCGGCCGACCCTTGCTGACTGCGGGTATCTTCGAACACGCCGCCCGGGGCCGTGAACTCAGGCGTCCCGCCCCAATAGGCGGCCAGGGCCGCGCGCGCGTCGCGCGCATTGGTCTGGACGCGATCGAGACTGACCTGGGCCTGGGCGACCTCGGCGTCGGCGCGGGCGCCGGCGAACAGCGGATCGCGGGCCCCGGCGACGCGGCGGCTGACCTCCCGCTCGGCGCGTTGGGCCACGGTCAGGCGCTCGCGCGCCACATCGATCTCGGCCTGCGCGGCCAAGACCTCGACCCAGGCCAGCTGCACGGCCTTGGCCAGATCCAGGCGACGGACCTGGGCGCGGGCTTCGACCAGGCTGACTTCGCGTTCGGCCAAGGCGGTGCGCGCCTGGCGTTTGCCGCCGCGCTCATAGGTCTGCTGGTAGGACATCGTCGCCTCTGTGCGTCCGAGCGCCGAGAAGGGACCGCTGCCGGTGAAGTTCTCGATCTCCAGTCCAAGGCTGGGATTGGGCCGAACATTGGCTTGGCGAACGCCGGCTTTAGAAGCGTCGAGACGGGCCTGGACCCCGGCCAGCGAGGGATCGGCCGTCAAGCTTCGGCGCAGAGCGTCGTCGAGCGGCAGGGCCGGCGGTGTAGGGGATTGGGCGAGGGCGGGCATGGCGGCCAGCAGGGCGGCGCTCATCATGAGCGCGCGCGCGCAGGCCGCGAGGCGACGCGCGGGCGCGTGGCCCGGCGAGGTCGGGGACATGGGAAATCTCCAAGGCAAGGATCAGCGCGGCCGAACGGCCGGCGCGGCTTCAGACGTGTGGGGTCTGGATCAGGCCTTGGGTGGTCGTTCGATGCCGTAGCCGGCCAGGCCGGCGCGCATCATGCCGGGTGCCGGCAACGCGTTCTGACGGCGCAAAGGCGCGTACTTTACGACCGCCAGGTCCGCCACAAGTCCGACAGAATGATGATCGGTGTGATGGTGGTCCGGCTTGTCGGCGGGATCTGACGGCTTTTCTCTATCGCCTTCGTCATGATCGTCGGTGAGGTCGGCGGCGGATTCGGCAAAGTGGTGGCCGGCATGGTCGGCCATCTCAAACGCCTGGGCGGTTGTCTGAACGGCAAGCGCCAGGGAGATCGCCATGCAAAGCATGGCGGCCAAGCCGCTCGTCCGTCGCAAGATCGCCAGGCTCATCAAGCTTCTGATGCGTCAGCCGCGCGCCGGATGCAAGGCGCTCGACGTCCCGCCGGTCGATATGGCGCAGAGCGCGGCCAAGGCGAGCGAGATCAAGGCAGGGTTCCAGCCAGCATCGCGCCGACGACGCAGAAGACGACCACGACCAGGGGCGGCGCCTTCCAACGCTCCCGGAGCAGGACGCTTGTGGCGGCGATGGCGACATAGCGCCCATCACGAAGGGCGCTCGTCCAGATCGGATCGTAGAGCGGCGCGCAAGCACGCGAGATGTCGGGTGACCCTTCAGGTCTCCGCGCGCGTTTGATGTGCTGGCGACGGCGCTAACGCCGAGCAACCCAGGAGGCGCGACCATGGATCTTCCTCAAACTCCCGCCGAGGCCGACGACCAGGTTCCGCCTATCCACCCGGTCGATGCGCCCGATGTTGGCCCGGAGAGCCAGGACGTCGAGGCGGACGACGGGTCGTCTTCGGAGGAGGGCTCCGGAGGCATGATCGGCGAGGGCGCGGCCGACGCCTCCGTGTCGGACGTGACCGAAGCTCCATCGCGTCAGGCGGGCGATGGCGGCATGATCGGCGAGGGCTGAAGCCCACGCCCGTAATCTAGCCTAGGAAGACTGACCTGAAAGCGGGCGTGCGCGGCCAAAACTCATGGTCAAGGTATGGCGGCGCATGGCTTCGCGAGCGGGCCGCTCAACGAGATGGTGCGCGAGCATGCCCGCGGGAATGACGCCGAGCACCAGCGCGAACCAGGCCGGCCAGGGCAAGGCCTCCGCCGAGACGTTGAACAAGCGCGTCACACCCCGGCCGAACACCAGCTGCCACGGGATGCAGACCATGTAGATCGAGAAGCTGATCTCGCCCAGATAGACCCAGCCCGGCGCTGTCAGCCGCGTGGATCCGCTGCTCGACATCGCCGCCAAGCCGAAGATTAAGCCGCCAAACGTCAGGATGATCAGCCAATCGGGCGCGCCTGTCGCGCAGGTGGCGGCGACCAGGCCCGCGCAAAGGACGGCTATAGTGCCGGCGATCCGGGACGAGCGCACAAGGTCGGTGCGCCACAGCAGCCAGACGGCGCAGCCAAGTCCAAAACACGGCACGATCCGCAGTGCTCCCCACGCGATCGTCGCCCGGCTGAGCGACTGACCTGTGAGCTGTTGAAAGCCAAGACTGATGGCCACGACGGCCAAGCCCGCCAGGATGAGCGCCAAGCGCGGGCGGTTTCGTAGCGGCCATAGGGCCGTGGCGAACACCGGAAAGGCCAGATAGGCGAACCACTCGGCCGAGATCGACCAGGACGGATGATTCCAACCGCCTTCCAGCCCAAGCCCCCAGGCGTGGGTCAAGGTCAGTTGGGCCGGCAGCGATGACCAGCTCAACACCTTGTCGCCAGCGTCCACACCGACGATCCGGGCAAGCGCCACGATCAGCCCCAGCCCGACCAGGGTGGCGACATGGACCGGGTATATGCGCGCCAGCCGGGCCCACAGGAACGCGCCAAAGCGAAATTGGCCGGTCCCGAAGCGTTCCATATAGACGTGGCTGATGATGAAGCCCGACAGAACGAAGAACAGTTCTACGCCCAGGTAGCCCTTGCCGATGAGGGCGGGCATGCCCAGCCCCAGGCTCGGCGTGAAATCGAACAATACCACCCACATCGCCGCGAAAAATCGCAGGGCTGTCAGGGGTTTGAGATTCTGTGGCATAGCGCCCACCGTTCCGGGTTCGCCGCCATGCTATCGCGGCGAGTCCTAAGATTGAGCGACCACGGCCGTGCGCGATAGGCAGTCTTGGCGGCGCCGGCCGACATGATCGGCGCCGCCAAGGAACGTCTAGGGCTTGGTGATCGCGGTCACCTCGCCCGATCCGTCATGGAGCTTCAGGTCGAAGGCCACCTTGTCGCCGATCGCCACGCCGTCTAGCAGCGCCGGCGCGATCTTGAAGCCCATGGTCATGGCCGGCCAGCCGGCCTCGGGGATGGCGTCATGGTCCAGGGTGATCGTGCCGGCGGTCTTGTCGATCGCCGTCACCACGCCGACGCCCTTGGCCATCTTGTCGGCGGGCGCGGCGGCTGGGGCCGGCGCGGCCGGCGCCTCGGTATTGCGGCCGCAGGCGGCCAGGCTTGTCGTCGCGAGCAGGGCGGCGAGGGTCAGGGACAGGGACAGGGTCTTCATCAGCGATCTCCTTGGGCTGAGGGGGACGTGAAAAGGGCGGTTCGGGTCCGGCGTCGGCGCAGCAGCAGGTAGCCGGCCGGGACAACGAACATCGAGAGCAGGGGCGCGGTGAGCATGCCGCCGATCATCGGCGCGGCGATGCGGCTCATCACTTCGGAGCCGGCGCCATGACCCCAGAGGATGGGCGCCAGGCCCGCCAGGATCACCGCCACGGTCATGGCCTTGGGCCGCACGCGCAGTAGGGCGCCTTCGCGCACCGCGACCTCGATCTGGTCCGGAGTCGGATCGGGTCCGAGCGCCAGCATCGCCTGCTTGAGATAGATCAGCATCACCACCCCGAACTCCGCCGAGACCCCGGCCAGGGCGATGAACCCCACCCCGGTGGCCACCGACTGGTGGAAGCCCGCCAGATAGAGCGTCCAGATCCCGCCGGTCAGGGCGAACGGCAAGGTGGCCATGATCAGCCCAGCCTCGTCGAAGCGGCGGAAGATCACGTAGAGCAGGACGAAGATGATCAGCAGGGTGGCCGGCACGACGACCTTCAGCCGGTCGGCGGCCCGCTGCAGATATTCGAACTGTCCCGAATAGGAGAGGCTGACGCCAGGCGAGAGCTTCACGCGCTGATCCACGGCCTGACGCAGATCGCCGACGACCGAGGCCAGATCCCGGCCTCGCACGTCGACATAGACCCAGGTGGTGGGGCGGCCGTTCTCGCTTTTGAGCATCGGCGGGCCGTCGGCGATCCGCACGTCGGCGACCGTACCCAGGGTGATCTGCTGGCCGCCCGGCGTCAGCACCGGCAGGGTTCGCAGGCCCTCGAGGCTGCCCCGAAGTTCGCGCGGATAGCGGACGCTGATCGGATAGCGGGCCAGGCCCTCGACCGTCTGGCCGATGGTTTCCCCACCGATCGCCCCGGAGACGATCGACTGGACGTCGTCGATGTTGAGGCCGAACCGGGCGGCGGCGGCCCGATCGATGGTGACGTCGAGATAGCGCCCGCCGGTCAGCCGTTCGGCCAGGGCCGAGCTGACGCCCGGCACGCCCTTGGCGACGCCCTCGACCTCGCGGGCGATGCGGTCCAGTTCGGCCAGGTTGGCGCCGGAGACCTTCACCCCGATCGGGCTCTTGATGCCGGTGGCCAGCATGTCGATGCGGTTGCGGATCGGCGGCACCCAGACATTGGTCAGGCCCGGGACCTTCACCCGTTCGTCCAACTCGGCGACCAGCTTGTCGGGCGTCATGCCCGGCCGCCACTGGTCGCGCGGCTTGAAGCGAATGGTGGTTTCGAACATTTCCAGCGGGGCCGGATCGGTGGCGCTTTCGGCGCGGCCCGCCTTGCCAAACACGCTGTCGACCTCCGGCACGGTCTTGATCATCCGGTCGGTCTGCTGGAGCAGCTGTCCGGCCTTGGCCGCCGAGAGTCCAGGCAAGGCGGAGGGCATGTAGAGCAGGTCGCCCTCGTCCATGTTGGGCATGAACTCAGCCCCCAGGTGGGCCAACGGCCAGGCCGTGGTGGCGAAGGCCAGGGCGGCGATGACCAGGGTGGTCCTGGGCTTGCGCATCACCCAGTCCAGGCCGGGGCGATAGGCGGCGGTCAGGACGCGATTGATCGGGTTGGAGGCTTCATCGGGAATGCGCCCACGGATCAGGTAGCCCATCAGCACCGGGATCAGGGTCACCGACAGGATAGCCGCCGCCGCCATGGCGTAGGTCTTGGTGAAGGCCAAGGGCCGGAACAGCCGCCCCTCCTGGGCCTGCAGCGTGAAGACCGGGATGAACGACAGGGTGATGATCAGCAGGCTGAAGAACAGCGCCGGCCCGACCTCGGCGGCGGCCTCGGTGATCACCCGCCAGCGCGTCTCGCTGTCCAGGGTCTCGCCGGGATGGTCGTGCGTCCAGCGCTCCAGGCGCTTGTGGGCGTTCTCGATCATCACCACGGCCGCGTCGACCATGGCCCCGATAGCGATGGCGATGCCGCCCAGCGACATGATGTTGGCGTCGACGCCCTGGCTCTTCATGACCAGGAAGGCGGCCAGCACCCCCAGCGGCAGCGAGATGATCGCCACCAGGGCCGAGCGCAGGTGGCCCAGGAAGAGAGCGCAGACCAGGGCGACGACCAGGAACTCTTCGAGCAGCTTGCCGGTCAGGTTATGGACGGCCCGGTCGATCAGGGCCGAGCGGTCATAGGTGGTCACCACTTCGACGCCGGGCGGCAGGCTCTTCTTCAGCTCGGCCAGCTTGGTCTTCACCGCCGCGATGGTCGTGCGGGCGTTCTCGCCCGAGCGCAGGATCACCACCCCGCCGGCCACTTCGCCCTGGCCATTCAACTCGGCGATGCCGCGCCGCATCTCCGGGCCGATCTGGATAGTGGCCACGTCGCCCAGCCGCACCGGGACGCCGCCCGCCGCCGTCTTCAGCGGCACGGCCTGGAAGTCGTCCAGGGTCTTCAGATAGCCGGTGGCGCGGACCATGTACTCGGCCTCGCCCAACTCCAGCACCGAGCCGCCGGTCTCGGCGTTGGCGCCCTTCAGGGCCGCGACGACTTGGCTGTGGGTGACGCCGTAACTGGCCAGTTTCACCGGATCGAGCACGACCTGGTACTGGCGCACCATGCCCCCGATCGCCGAGACCTCGGCGACGCCGGGCAGGGTCTTGAGCTCATAGCGCAGGAACCAGTCCTGCAGGCTTCGAAGCTGGCTGAGGTCGTGGCCACCGGTCTTGTCGACGAGGGCATATTCGTAGACCCAGCCAACCCCGGTGGCGTCGGGGCCGAGCGCGGGCCTGGCGCTTTCAGGCAAACGGGCCTGGACCTGGTTGAGATACTCCAGGACCCGCGACCGAGCCCAATAGAGGTCGGTTTTGTAGTCGAAGATCACATAGACGAAGCTGTCGCCGAAGAACGAGTAGCCGCGCACGGTCTTGGCCCCGGGCACCGACAGCATGGTGGTGGCCAGCGGATAGGTGATCTGGTTCTCGACCAGTTGCGGGGCCTGGCCCGGATAGCTGGTGCGGATGATCACCTGGGTGTCGGAAAGGTCGGGCAGGGCATCGATCGCGGTGTCGCGCACGGCCAGGCCGCCGGCGACGATCAGGGCCAGGGCCCCGAGCAGCACGAAGAAGCGATTGGCGACCGACCAGCGGATCAGAGCGGCGATCATCGGACCGCTCCGGTCTTGGCGATCCGGCGCACGGTCGGGCCGGCCGGCGGCTGGTCGAAAGCGAAGCTGACCTGGTCGCCGGGCTTGAGGCCCCTGAGCAGCATCGGGTCCGCGCGGAAGGCCATGGTCATGGCCGGCCAGCCGATCGCCGGCACCGGCCCGTGGGAGAGCGTGATGCTGTCCTGGGTCACCTGTTCAACGCGGCCAGCGGCCTCGGCCAAGGCGGGCTTGGCGACGGCTGGCGCCATGGCCGACATCGCCGGTCCTGTCGCGGGCAGCGGACGAACGTTCAGGCCCGCCAGGCTGGCTTCGGAGTCGATCAGGAACTGGCCGGAGGCGACGACCTTCTGGCCGGCGCTCGGGCCCGCCAGGATCTCGCTCTGGCCGCCGGCCTCGCGGCCGACCTTGACCTCGACAGCCTGGTAGTGGCCGTTCTCGCCCGCCAGCATGACGATCGCGCGCGGCCCAGTGCGGATTACCGCCTCGGACGGCAGCAGCAGGGCTGGCCGCGCGTCGCTGTCGAAGCTGACGGTGGCGAACATGCCCGGCCGCAGCTTGCCGCCAGGATTGGCCAGTTCGATGCGAGCCTGCAGGGTTCGGCTGTCGCCCTGGGCCTGAGGCAGGATCGCCTGCACCGCGCCGCGCAGGGTCTCGCCGGGATAGGCGGCCAGGGCGACGCCGACGCTCTGGCCTTGGCGTAGCTGGCCGGCCTGGGCCTCGGGCACGGCCGCGGTGATCCAGACGCGCGACAGGCCATTGATCTCGGCCAGGCCCTGACCGGCGGTCACGGTCATGCCGGCCCGGACGTCGAGCTTGGTGATCACCCCGCCCAGCGGCGTGCTAATCGTGATGGTCGTGCGGGTCCGGCCATCGCGGTCGATGGCGGCGATCAGGCCCTCTGACATCCCCAGCAGCCGCAGGCGCTGGCGGGCGGCGGCGATCAAGGCCGCGTCGCCGGTTCTCCTGACCGCCAGATATTCAGCCTGGGCGCCGCCCCACTCGGGGACCAGCAGGTCGGCCAGGGGCGCTCCGGCTCCGATGACGTCGCCCGGTGCGCGGCCGTAGACCTTCTGGACGAAGCCGCCGGAGCGCGCTTGGACCACGGCCACGTCGCGCTGGTTGAAGTCGACGACGCCGGTGGCGGTCAGGCCACCGGCCAGGACGCCCTGGCGGGCCTCCACGGTGCGCACCCCGAGGTTCTGGGCGATAGCTGGATCGATGCGCACGCCTGCCGGAGAGCCGGCTGTGTCGGCGTCCCCGGCGTATTTGGGGACCAGTTGCATGTCCATGAACGGCGACTTGCCTGACTTGTCGAAGCGCTGGGCTGGGACCATTGGGTCGTACCAGTAGAGGACCTTACGGCCGTCGGCGGGGACGTCGGACATCGCCGGCTTGGCGGTCAGCCGCGCCAGACCGTAGCCGCCAGCGCCGGCGACAACGACCAGCGCCGCGGCGCCGGCCAGGAGAAGCTTCATCGGGGGAGAGGCGCTCATTGCTCGTCGCTTCCGTAGGTCAGGGTCAGGCGGGCGGCGTCGATGGCGACGGCGGCCTCGCGGTCGAGGGTGGTGAGTTGGGCGTCGGAGAGGCCGGCGAAGGCGGCCAGCACGTCGGGCAAGGCGGCCGTGCCGGCCCCGTAGCCGGCGGTCTCCAGCTCGGCGCGCTGCTTGGCCAGCGGCAGCAGCGTGTCGCGGGCCCGCAGCCATTGCTCGTGGTGCATGACGTGATCGGCCAGGTCGGCTTCGAGCTGCGCGGCCAAGGCGCGACGGGCGTCCTCGCGCTGGGCGTCGGCCCGGCCGGCGCTCGCGGCGCGCGCGGCGATCATTGGGTCCTGGCGGCTCTTGCCCCACAGCGGCAGGCTGACGCTGACCCCGGCCGAGACCATGTCGCCGAACATCGGGTCGCGACGCTGATAGGCCACTTCCCAGCTCCAGTCGGGGCGCTTGTCGGCCTTGGCCAGGGCGACATCGGCCTGGGCCTGGCGGGCGGCGGCGTCGCGGGCCAGCAGGGTGGGATTTCGGTCGATCGCGGCCCGCAAGGTCGCGGGCTCCAGATCGAGGTCGGGCGCCTGGCCCACCGCCTGCGGATCAGGGTCGCCGGTCCAGCGCGCTAGGACCGCGCGCGCCCGTCCCAGTTCCGAGACCACCTCGCTGCGGCGATCGTCCAGAGCGCCGCGCATCTGGGCGGCTTCGAGCGCCTGGGCCGGCCGCGAACGCCCGGAGGCGACACCGGACGGCGCGGCCGTCCATAGCGGGTCAAGCTGGGCGATCACGCCGTCGAGGGTGGCGAGCTTGCGCTGGGCGTAGAGCAGTTCGATCCAGGCCAGGGCGGCGGCGACGCGGATCTGCCGCGCCTCGACGGCGCCATCGGCTCCGGCCGCGACGATGTCGGCTTGGGCTCGTCCGATCCGCGCCTGCCGCTTGGCGGCGCTGGGCATGTCCTGGCTGTAGCCGACCCGGCCCATGGTCATCTCGTCGGCGCTGAACCGGCCAGCCGGTGGTCCGGAGACGGGGAAGTTGTCCAGGCCCAAGGCCAGCTTCGGGTCAGGCAGAGCGCCGGCCGCCTTGGCCGCGGCCTTGGCGGCCTCGACCTGCAGGGCGGCGGCAAGCAGCGCCGGGGCGTTGGCGGCGGCGGTGTCGAGGGCCTGGCCGTAGGTCAGGGGCGCGGCCTGGGCGGCGCTGGCCAGTAACGCCGCGGCCAGGGTGATGGCGATACGCATCGGGGATCCGATCACGATGGGATGTGAAACTTGAGCGGCTGGCGGCGAAGGCCTGGCGGGCGCACGGATGGGCGACCCCGACGACACAGCGCGGGAGAAACCCGCGCTAGACGCGGGCCAGGATCAGGCGATCAGTTTGGGTGGTCGTTCGTCGCGCGGCGGCGCATGCGTGCGCAGCGGATCGGCGGGGGCGGCCGTCAGGCGCATGGGCGCGATTGTTGGGATCTTGACGTCCGAAGTGGGAAGCGCGGCGATCGTCGCGCACATGGCGGCGCAGATCTGGGCGCAGGACTTGCCGTCGTGCGGCGACTTCTGGTTTTCGTCGCAGCACGGATCATGGCTGGCCTTGGCGGCATCCGTGGACTGGGCCATGACCATGGCCTCGCGGCCAGCCTTGGCGCAATCGACCAGCGCACCCGCGGCAGTCACCGGGCTGATCAGCAGGGCCAGGACGGCCAGGAAGGCGAGCACGTGCCGCATCGGGCGAATAAATACTGCCGCTTGCTTGGATTGTCGACGACTGGCGTCTGTTAGGTTCCTGATCGGGACACCGAGAGTTCCTTCAGTCGATGATCCCGCACCATTCCGGCGCGATCCTGATGTGCGGCAAGGCCGATCCGCGACCCTGAACTAAAGTCGTTGTGAGCCTCTCTCTGAGGCCCGGTCAAGCCACGCCAGGGCGCATGTCCGGCTCGAGCCGTTCAACGAGTATCTTGCGAGCGCGATAGACACGTGTCTCGATGGTCTTGACCGACACGCCGAGCATCTGCGCGGCCTCCTGCTGGCTAAGTCCCTCAAAGGCGGTGAGGATCAGGGCCTCCTTCAGCGCGGAAGGCAGACGGCTGACGGCGCGATCGAGCCGCTTGGCCTGCTCGTCCTGTAGAACCTCTTCCTCGGCTCCGGCGGCAGGATCGGCCTTTTCCAGGACATCGGCGTCATCGAGATTCTTTGAGCCGAAGATGACTCGCCGGACCAGCTTCCGCCGCCCGCGATCACGGACCTTGTTGACGGCGATGGTTCGTAGCCAGGCCCCGAAGGACCGGTTGGGGTCGTAGCGCTTCAACGCCGCCCACGCAGAGATGAACGCCTCATGGGCCGCCTCATAGGCTTCGTCACTGTCACCTGTATAGCGGCGCAGCAACCGGTAGAGAGGCTCCTTATGCCGGCCGACTAGGACGGCGAACGCCTTGTCGTCTCCCTCTGCGGCCGAGCGCGCGAGGGCGGCGTCGGTCGCTTCGGTGATCACCTCGCGTCTTGCGTGAGGGACTGCACGACGGTGTCGTCGAACTTCGCCGCCTGCTCGGGCGTCAGCACGGCGCGCATGGCCAGGGTGTGGACCATGGTTTCCTTCTGCAACTCACCCATCGCGTGGTGGAAACGGTCGATGGCCGCCTGGACCTCGGGCGTATAGGCGTGGTGCTGTTGGAAGGCATGGGCGAGTTCGGCGTTGGCCGCCCGCATCTCCGCTTCCAGCATCTGCCGCCTGGCGGCGTGATCGCGCTCGATGCCGGCAATACGCGCGTGCTGGTCGGCGCTCAGTCCAAGCTTTTCGTGGACGAGTTCATGCAGCGGCGTCGGGCGTTGCAATTTGTGCAGCACATATTGCGCGCCGCCCCAGGCCCCGAGCGCCCCTAAGAAAACGGAGAGCACCAGGGTCAGCACCATGCCGCGAACCAGGCTCACTCCCCGCCCTCCAGGAGGGTCGAGGGCGCAAGGTTGGCGGCGATAGCGAAAGTCCCGTAGGGATGGGGTTCGACAATCGCCGAAGTGGCGACGGCGCCGCCAACGGCGACCCCCATGACGAGCGCGAGGCCGACCGAGGCAACCCGCACCGGTGCTAGAGCCGCCGATGTGCGGGCATGGATCCGCCGGTCCGCGATGCTGCGGCCAATCTCCCCGTCGAGACCGTCCAGCGACCGGTCCATCGGACTGGCCGCCAAACGGGCGACGAGCTCATCCAATCGCTCGCTCATGGTCGTGATCCTTCAAGACGCCCCTGAAACCTATACGCTCCAGCTAGGTCGCACCCCCTAAAGCAGCCTTGACCTTCCCATGATAGGAAGTCCTATCCCAGTCTGAGTTTCCGCAACCACGGCCTGGAGGGCGTCAATGAACATCGGTCAGGCCGCCTCTGCATCCGGCGTATCGGCCAAGATGATCCGCTACTACGAGCAGATCGGGCTGATCCGGGCGGCGGACCGCACGGACAGCAACTACCGCAGCTTCAGCACGCGCGACATCAACGATCTGCGCTTTATCAAGCGAGCCCGCTCGCTGGGGTTCGCGATGGAAGAGATCACCAACCTGCTGTCGCTATGGCGTGACCACTCGCGGCCCAGTCGCGAGGTCAAGGCGATCGCCGACGGTCACGTCACTGACCTGCGGGCGCGGATTGCAGAGATGCAGGCTATGGCGGATGCCCTGAGCCTGCTCTCCGACGGATGCGCCGGGGATGATCGGCCAGACTGCCCCATCCTAACCGATCTCGCCGCTGGGCCGTCGCGGGGGCAAGCCACCGCAAGACCTCGACCCTAGCCTGACCGGCGGATTGTGCCGCCGGTCAGGCCGGTGTGCTCCTAAGGAGGCGTCTAAGGGTCTACTTCGCCGGCATGCTCTTCGGTAGCGCATCGATCTTGGCTCTCTGGGCCGGCGTGAGCGCCGCATACAGCGGGGCCAGGGCTGCTTTCACTTGGCGAAGAGCGGCGAGGTGTTTCGCCATCATCTCCTCGTGACGTTCAAGCCGTTCGGAGAATGAGCCCGAAGGGTCCATCATGCCCATTGCCATTCCCGATTGTTTCATGGTCATGCCCTTGGGCATCGCCGCCCCAGGCGCCACGGGCTTATCTTTACCCATGCCCATTCCCGGCATGGGTTTGTCGTTCGCCGTATTCGTCCCCGACCCCATCATCGGCGACATCACCATTCCCTTGTGCATGGTCATCGCCGCGTCCTCAAAGGCGTTCCAGAGGGGCAACTGCACAGGTGTGAGGGCGAGGTCGGCCTTCAACGCCGCCAACCGGTCTGCCGACATGCCGAGACCATGCATGCCCCCCATGTCCATCATGGCGCCGCCACCCATCATTGATGGGCCTCCCGTGGGGCCAGGTCCGACTGGCGTCATCTGGGCAGCTTGGGCCGCCGCCGGCGTCGGAGTGGTGATCGCGGGATGATGATCCGCGTGGGGATCTGGCTCTGCGGCCAGCGCCGTTGTCGCGAAAAGCGCGCACAGGGCGCCCAGCGTCTTGATGGTCGTTTTCATTGCGAGGGTCCAATTCGAGGGTGAGGTCGTGTCGATGTTTGTGACAGGGCGGCGGCCATCGAGGCCGCCAGACGCCTGACTGGGGATGGACCACTGGCGAACCCTACGGTTCGCTGCCCATCTGCGCCTTGACGCCGATCAACGGCTTGAGGCGATCCAGAATCACTGATCACAAGCGTGTCCCCCGCAGCCGCAGGGCGTTGGCGATCACACTCACCGACGACAGCGCCATGGCGCCGGCGGCGATGGCGGGCGAGAGAAGCCAGCCAAAGGTCGGGTAGAGCACACCGGCGGCGATGGGGATGCCGGCGACGTTGTAGACGAAGGCGAAGACCAGGTTCTGGCGGATGTTGCGCATCACTGCCGCGGAGAGCCGCCGGGCGCGCACCAGGCCCTGGAGATCGCCGTGCAACAAGGTGACCCCGGCGCTTTCGATCGCCACGTCGCTGCCCGCGCCCATGGCGATGCCGACATCGGCGGCCGCCAGGGCAGGGGCGTCGTTGACGCCGTCGCCAGCCATGCCGACAACCCGACCCTCGCGCCGCAGACGCTCGACCACGGCGGCCTTGTCCTGGGGCAGGACTTCGGCCTCAACATCATCGAGGCCAAGCTGTTTGGCGACCGCTTCGGCGGTGATCCGGTTGTCGCCCGTCATCATGACGAGTCGCACCCCTTGCGCCTGCAGGTCGCGAATGGCTTGCGCCGTCGTCGCCTTGATCGGGTCGGCGATGGCCAAGAGGGCGGCCAGCTTCCCGTCGACGACCAAGAACACCGTGGTGGCGCCCTCAGCCCGTAGGCGGTCCGCCTCGGCGTCCAATGGCGTCGTATCGACCGCGTGATCCTTCAATAGGCGCGTCCCGCCCAGTACGATCGATTTGCCGTCCACGCGGCCCAGCACGCCCTTTCCGACCGGCGAGTCGAACTCAGCAGCTTCGGACAGCGTCAGACCGCGACCCTGCGCCGCCCGCAGGATGGCGTCGGCCAGGGGGTGTTCGCTGCCGCGCTCGAGGCTGGCCGCAAGGCGCAGAACCTCGTCCTCGGCAAATCCCGGGAGCACGCGGATCTCGGTGACCGCCGGCCGGCCCTCGGTCAGGGTTCCGGTTTTGTCGACCACGAGGGTGTCGATCTTTTCGAAACGCTCCAAGGCCTCGGCGTTCTTAATCAGCACGCCGGCCTGGGCGCCCCGGCCGACGCCGACCATGATCGAGATCGGTGTGGCCAGCCCCAGCGCACAGGGGCAGGCGATGACCAGCACCGAGACTCCCGCGATCAAGGCGTAGGCCATACGCGGCTCGGGGCCGACGAGCCCCCAAACCAAGGCCGCCAAGAGGGCCACTCCGATGACGCCCGGCACAAACCAGCCGGACACCTGGTCGGCCAACCGCTGGATTGGCGCGCGGCTTCGCTGGGCCTGGGCGACCATCTGCACGATCTGCGAGAGCAGGGTGTCCGCGCCGACCTTCTCGGCGCGCATGAGAAACGACCCAGTTTTGTTGAGGGCGCCGGCCACCACCTTGGCGCCCGCCTCCTTGGTCACGGGCATGGACTCGCCAGTCACCAGGGACTCGTCGATCGAGACCCGGCCCTCGACGATTTCGCCATCGACCGGAATCTTTTCGCCGGGCCGCACTCGAAGCCGGTCGCCGACCTGGATCGCGTCGACCGCGACCTCCTCGTCCTCACCGGCGTCGGTGACGCGGCGCGCCGTCTTGGGCGCAAGGTTGAGTAGCGCCTTAAGCGCGCCCGAGGTGCGTTCGCGGGCTCCCAGCTCCAAGACCTGGCCCAGGAGGACGAGCACGGTGATGACGGCGGCGGCCTCGAAATATACCGGCGCCGAGCCGTCGGCACGCCGGATTGCGTCGGGAAAGGCCCCAGGCGCCGTCACGGCGACGACGCTGTAGAGCCAGGACACGCCGATGCCCATGGCAATCAGAGTGAACATGTTGAGGTTGCGGGTGCGCAGCGAGGCCCAGCCCCGGACGAAGAAGGGCGCGCCGGCCCACAGCACGACGGGAGTGGCCAGGGCGAACTGGATCCAGTTGGAGGTCGCCGGCGCGATCATCATCCGGTGGCCAAGAAGGTGGGTGCCCATCTCTAGGACGAACACCGGGACAGCCAGGGCCAGGCCGACCCAGAACCGCCGGGACATGTCGGCCAGTTCGGGATTGGGGCCGCTGTCGGCGCTGACAACCTCGGGTTCGAGCGCCATGCCGCAGATCGGGCAAGCCCCGGGACCGATCTGCCGGATTTGCGGGTGCATGGGGCAGGTATAGATGACCCCCTCGGCCAGGGGCTCCGCAGCGGCTGGCTTGGGGCTCAAATAGCGCTCGGGATCGGCGACGAACTTCGTTTGGCAACCCGTCGAGCAGAAATAATAAGTCTGCCCCGCGTGTTCAGCGGCGCCCTTGGATGCCTTGGGATCGACCGTCATGCCGCAGACCGGGTCGATCGTCGCGTTGTCGCAGGGGCCGGGAGGATGATCTCCATGGTCATGGCGCGCGTGGGCGTGGGGATGATGGCTATCGGACATGGGTCGCTTCCCGGGGGCGGTGCTTGTGCTCCCTCTAGAGTCTACGCAGCAGCAATGGAGCGCCCCGCGCGGCGCAGCGTCATCGGTCTGAGAAGGGAGAACGCAGCAGCTCTCTTTGCGACCCATTTCGGTCTTGCGAAGCATCACGCTCTCCCTGGTTAGGCTTCGCCAGGACAGATGCGGCTTCCCATCATGGGAAGGTCAAGGGGCAGGCCGCATATTGGGAAGGGCAGGGGGTGCACGGCAAATTTCGCGCTTTCGCCAAGGGTCAGCTCCACGCCCATGCGTATCCCTGAGGAGTGGGCGTTTCCTTTGCGCCTCTGGTCACGCGCGTAGGATCTCGGCTCCATGAAGAACCTCAATCGGCGGCAGATGCTGCGCGTCGCTTCCGGCCTGGGCGGCGGACTGGCCCTGAGCAGCCTGCTGCCAGGGTGGGCGCAGAGCGCCACGCCGGGCATGGCGCCGGCCTTGCCGACCTTGACGGGTCCCAACATCGACTTGCGCATCGGTCACTCGAGCCTGACCGTGGATGGCCGCGCCGGCCACGCGGTGACCATAAACGGCACGGTGCCTGGACCGCTGCTGCGCCTGAAGGAGGGCCAGAGGGTTCGGCTGGCGGTCAAGAACGACCTCGCCGAGGACACTTCGGTCCACTGGCACGGCCTGCTCGTGCCGTTCCAGATGGACGGCGTTCCAGGCGTGACCTTCCCGGGGATCAAGCCGGGCGAGACGTTCGTCTACGAGTTCCCGATCAAGCAGTCAGGGACCTATTGGTATCACAGCCACTCGGGCCTGCAGGAGGCCGAGGGCCACTACGGCCCGATCATCATCGACCCGGCCGGCCCAGATCCGGTGGCCTATGACCGCGAGCATGTGATCGTGCTGTCTGACTACAGCTTCATGCACCCGCACCTGATCTTCAAGCGAATGAAGCAGCGGTCGGGGCTCTTCAACTTCCAGAAGCAGACGGTGGCCGGGCTCTTCGCCGGCAAGGACCAGACGCTCAAGGAGCGGATGGAATGGGCTAAGATGCGCATGGACCCGACGGACATCTCGGACGTGACCGGCGCGGCGCTGACGTTCCTCGTCAATGGCCACGGGCCTGGCGACAACTGGACCGGGCTGTTTACCCCGGGCGAGCGGGTGCGTCTGCGGTTCATCAACACCGCCGCCCAGATGGTCTTCGATGTGCGCATTCCCGGCCTAAAGATGACCGTGGTGGCGTCCGACGGCCAGAACGTCCGGCCGGTCGAGGTCGATGAGTTCCAGATCGGCAATGCCGAGACCTACGACGTCATCGTGCAGCCCACCGAGGACAAGGCCTTCACCCTGGTGGCCGAGGCGGTCGATCGCTCGGGCATGGGTCGCGCGACCCTGGCGCCGCGCGCGGGCATGACCGCCCCGGTCCCGCCGCTGCGCGAGCGACCGTTGGCGACCATGCGCGACATGGGCATGGACATGAGCTCGATGAAGGGCATGGACATGGGCGGCGCCGGTGGCGCGATGGCGGGCGTGGACCACGCCGCCATGGGGCATGACGTGGCCGCAACGCCGGGCATGGCTGGGATGGCCCCTCAGCCCGGCATGGCGCCGCCCAAACCGCGCGGCTCAGACGCCATGGCCGGCATGGCGGGCATGAAGATGTCCATGCGCGACCCGCAGAACGCGCCCGGGGTGACCATGGGCCCTGGCGTTCAGACCATAGCGCCCATGCCGGTCGATCGCACCGGAGAGCCTGGCCAGGGTCTGGCCAGCGTTGGCCACAGGGTGCTGGTCTACAATGACCTGATCGCGCTGGCCGCCAATCCCGATCAACGCACACCGACCCGTGCGCTGGACATACACCTGACCGGCAACATGGAACGCTTCATGTGGGGGTTCGACGGTCTGAAGTTCAGCGAAACCAGCAAGCCCTACACGTTCGAAAAGGGTGAGCGGGTCCGGGTCACGCTGATCAACGACACCATGATGGCGCACCCGATCCACCTGCATGGCCATTTCTTCGAGCTGACGCATGGCCCGGCGGGATACGGCCCCCGAAAACATACGGTGATGGTGATGCCGGGAGGAAAGGCGTCCTGGGACTTCACCGCCGAGCCCGGCGACTGGGCCTTCCACTGCCACATGCTCTATCACATGCACGCTGGCATGTTTCAGGTGTTCGCCGTGCGACCCCTCGATGGAGGCGCCGCATGACCCGCCTGGCTCTGATCGGACTTCTGCCACTCGCTCTCGTTGCCCCCGCGGCCGCCCAGACCATGGATCATTCCATGATGCCTGGGATGGCCATGCCCGCCGCCAAGCCGGCGGCGAAACCCAAACCCGCGGTGAAAGCGGCGCCCAAGCCATCGCCCAAACCTGCGGCCGACCCCCACGCGGGCCATGACATGTCGGCCATGGCGCCTGCTGCGGCAGCGACACCCACCGCGCCGGCGGCCGATCCGCATGCCGGCCACGACATGTCGACCATGACCCCGGGCTCCATGCCCGGCATGGCCATGCCGGACAAATCGGGCGATCAGGCCGCGATGCCGGACATGGCCGGCCATGACATGTCGGCGATGGCCCAGCCGGAAATCCCGAAGTCTCCGCCACCCCCGCCGGCTGCGGACCACGCCGCCGACCGCTTCTTCTCGCCGGCCGCCATGGCGGCCGCCCGTGCGCAGCTGAGGCTTGAGCATGGCGCGGTGCCGGTCTCCACGGTCATGGTCAATCTGGCCGAATATCAGGCTCGCTCTGGCGCGGATGGCTACCGCTGGGAAGGCCAGGCCTGGTTCGGCGGCGACATCAATCGCTTCGTCGTGAAGAGCGAAGGCGAAGGAACGCGCGGGGAAGGCGTCGAGGCCGCCGAGGTGCAGGCGCTCTATTCGCGCGCCGTGGGCGCCTACACCGACCTGCAGGCCGGCGTGCGGCAGGACGTCCAGCCCTATGGCCGCACCTATGCGACGGTCGGCTTCGAGAGCCTGCTTCCCTACTGGTTCGACGTCGAGGGGGCCGCCTTCCTGTCGACCAAGGGCGAGATGCTGGCGCGGCTCGAAGGCACCTACGACCTTCGGCTCACCAATCGCCTGATCCTCCAGCCGCGAGCCGAACTCAACTTCGCGGCCCAGAACACGCCCGAAACCCGCACAGGATCGGGACTCTCCAACGCCGAGCTCGGGCTGCGCCTGCGCTATGAAATCCGCCGCGAGTTCGCGCCTTACATCGGGGTGTCCTGGGATCGGAAGGCCGGCAAGACCGCCGACTATGCCCGCGCACGCGGCGAGGATGCGGAGGCGACAAGTGTCGTGGTTGGCATCAAGGCCTTCTTCTGATCATCCGTAGGGTTGTGTTGGGACGATCGGCAAAGCCAATGTCGGTCATTGCGCCGCCACGGGCGCCAGCATGCCGAACCAAGCCAAAAGGGCGAGGACAGCGAAGGCCATGCTGCTCTCAATGATCACGCTGCGGCGCAGCTCAGCCAAAGGGGCGGTTCGGCCGAGCGCCTTTCCAAGCGCCGGCGTCAGGCGAAACCGGTTCAACGCGGCGAGCCCGAGCATGCCCACGAAGAACACGAGCTTGAGCGACAGGAGCTGGCCGTAGGGCGTTGTCCAGAGCCCTGAAATTCGCGTGGGACCGACCAGGAACCAGCTGTTGATCAGGCCAGTCGCCACCAGCACGGCGACGACGGCTGAGCCTATTCCTGAAAAGCCGTGCAGCGCCTTGTGGCGGGTGTGATCGAGTTCGGCGTTGTCGCCTGGGCGCCGCTTCAGGAGGAACAGGAAGCTGGCCAAGGCGCCGATCCATACGCCGGCGGCCAGCGCGTGGAAGATGTCGGCCCCCAGGTGAAGCAGTCCTCCCGCCCCCTCGGTCGATGCGCCATGACCCATCCACGCCAAACTTCCGCAGACGACCGCGCCCAACGACGCGCAGACCACCAGGGTCGCGCGGTCAGGCCGGCGAAGGATCAGCAGCATGAGCGCAAGGCCTGCGCCGACGGCGCGGATCACCGCAGAGCGGCCGAAGCCCATGCT
>JAHINZ010000011.1 GCA_018895795.1 Alphaproteobacteria bacterium | reverse complement strand
TCGATGCGGAAGTCCATCCGCTCGGTCTCCAGATTGATCTCGCCCTTGCCATGCACCAGCACCACGCCGGTGTCGGCGACCAGGGTGGTGGTGGTGGCCACGCCGTTCTTGACCGTGAAGTCGGCCACGGCGCAGCGGACGCTGGTTTCCTGCTTGTCCTTGGCCAGCAGCATCAGCACGGCCTTGGACAGGTTGACGCCCAGAAGCTCGGCGAAGGCCTGGCGCACCTGGCCGCGCGGGGAGACCAGCGTAAAGGTCCCGTTGGCGTTGGACGCCGCGCGGTGGATGCTGGCGCCGGTCCCCGACAGCTTGGCGCGCGCCATGACCGGACCTTCGATGATCGGCTTGCCGCCGCTTCGCACCGGGATGAAGTCTTCCAGCTTGGCGTTGCTCAGGCGCAGGTCCAGCGTGGTGTGCGGCACATCGGGACGCGCATCCAGCACGACCTTGCCGGCCAGATCGCCGCGCGAGAACGTGAAGGCGACCGGATCCATCGTCAGCACGCCCTTGTCCAGCGTCAGGTCGACGCGAACCTTCTTGAGCGGCAAGCCCGGGGCGTTCACCGCCAGGGCCCGGTACTGGACCTTGGCGTCCATGGCCCGGACCCGTTCGGTCTGCAGGGTGGCGTCGGGCAACAGGCGCCGGCTGGCGTCACGCTGACGGGCCTCGACCTTTTGGCCAGCGGAGGCGGTTTCGCCCCGACCGGTGCCGGGCGCGGCGCCGACCAGGCTGCCCAGGTCGTCGAAATCCAACCGCCGCGACTGCAGCTCGGCCTCCAGATAGGGCCGGGCGCGGTCGGTCAAGACGAACAGGTCGCCCGCGATATCGCTGTCGCCGATCTTGCCGCTCATGCCGTTGAAATCGAACCGGCCGCCCTTGCGGATCAGCTTGCCGCTGACCCGATAGGGCGGGGTGTTGGGCAGGGCCAGGCCGGTCAAGGCGTAGAGCCGGTTCAGGTCCGAGCCCGACACCGTCAACTGGGTCTCGAACCGTCCCAGGTCGAACGGCTTGGTCACCGAGCCCCGAGCCGTGACGCGGGTCGCGCCGGCGGAAACCTTGGCGTCGAACGGATAGGGGCGGTCCGGCGTGATGTTCAGCAGCGGGCCGCCCGTGACCCTGGCCGTGAACGGGGCGTTGTTCAGCCGGCCCTGGCCTTCGAGCACGAACCGGCCGCGGCCGTCGCCGCCGGCTTGTTCGTTGGAGCTGACCGTGCCTTCGAACAGCACGCCCCGTTGGCGGTCGTCGAAGCGAAGTTGGCCGTCATTGATGATGAAGTGCTGGATGGCGGGCAGCTTGATCGGCTTGGAGGCCGACGATTTGCCGCCAAAACTCCAGTTGGCCTGGCCCTGGGCGTCGCGCAGCAGGCGCACGTCGGGCCTGTCGATCGCCAGCAGGGGCAGGATCACCTGACCCCTGAACAGCGGCGGCAGCTTGAACTGCACGGCCAGGCGGTCCACCCGCGCCATCGGCGGCAGGGTCGGGTCGGCCTTCAGCGCCCAGGCCGGCTGACCGATCCGGACGTTCAGCGCCTCGACCTTGGGCGACAGCGACCAAGGGTGGACGCGCAGATCGCCGACGATCTCGACCTTGCGGTTCAACTGGGTCGAGGCGATGGCGCTGATCGGCCCTCGCAGCCAGTTCCAGTCAAAGACGAGCAGAAACCCGACCACCAGGGCGAACAGGGCCACGGCGGCCAGTCCGCCCCACCGGGCGGGCGGGGGGATCTGGGCCCAACGCGCGCTCAGGCGCTCGCCTAGCGGGCGTTGCGGTGGGGTGTCTGCTAGATCTGACAGGGCCTGGATCTCCGGTTGCCCCTGCACAACGCGCGGGCCGGGCGATCCTGTTCCATTCCGACGCCGGAGGATCGTCTAGTAGACGAGGCCCAGGCTGCTGACGGCGATGGCGGCCACCACGAAGGCGGCGATGGCGATCAGTTCATAGCGTTTGAAAAACGGCCTGGTTGGCGTGCGCATGGTTGTTTTGGTTCCCCCGTCCCAAATTGGTTCGTCTGGGAAGACCTCCCGCAAGGCCGGCGCCAGTTCGCGCCAGATCAGGGCCGCTTTCCGGGCCAGACCAGATAGCCGTCGGCGTCGCGGCCGGCGTAGCGATAGTCGGGCCGCGCGGACCGCGGCGGGCCGTATCGATCGTCGCGCCGCGCGCCCTGGCCGGGGCCCGCCTCGGCCACCAAGGGATAGGCGCGACGCGGCTGATCCTCGGAGCGCCACTCATGGCCCTCTTCGAAGACCGCTTCATGACGCTGCTCGCCGTAACGGTCGGCGTAGGGAGCGGGCGGCGGCGCGGTCTCGACGCTCAGCGGACGGCGGCCATAGCCCCATTGGTCGAAACCGGTCCAGCCGCGCTCGGCGTCGCAGTCGACCCGATCCCAGCGATAGGCGCCGCCCGGCCCGGTGACGCGGCGCGTGACGCAGTCGCCTGGCGCGGTGTTGGGCGGCATCGGTTCCGGATCCAGCGGCAGGCCGGGACGCGACATCGGCGGTCCGCCCATCAGGCCGCGATCCGCGCCGCCGCCCGCGACGGCGGTGGTGGCGATGAATCCGCCGACGACGACGGCGAGACATAGAGACAGGCGAGGCAAGGTCATGGAACGCTCCTGGCGCGAACAAACCATTAACGAAGGTTAATGACCTCCGCCTTCCCCCGGCGGGCGAGCCGGCGGCGGCGCTTGCCACCCGGGGGCGACGGCCCTAGCCTGAGTTCAAACATATGTTTGAGGGGCGGCATGGCCATCGAGGCGGTGATCTGGGATTTCGGCGGGGTGTTCACCACCTCGCCTTTCGAGGCGTTCCGCCGCTACGAGGCCCAGCGCGGCCTGCCGGCCGACTTTATCCGCCGGGTCAATTCCACCGATCCCGACGTCAACGCCTGGGCGCGCTTTGAACGCGCCGAAATCGACGCCGCCGCCTTTGACGACCTGTTCCTGGAGGAGGCCACCCGGCTGGGCCACGCCGTGCGCGGCGCCGATGTGCTGCCGCTGCTGTATGGCGACCTGCGGCCCCGCGTCCGGTCGGCGCTGCTGGCCTGCAAGGATCGGTTCAAGGTGGGTTGCATCACCAACAATGTCGCCGCCGGCCACGGTGCGGGCATGGCCTCCAGCCCCGAGAAGGCCGCCGCCGTCGGCGAGATCATGAGCCATTTCCAGGTGGTGATCGAAAGCTCCAAGGCGGGTGTCCGCAAACCCGATCCGCGCATCTATCTGATGATGTGCGAGGCCCTGGAGGTCGCGCCCGACCGCTGCGTCTATCTCGACGACCTGGGGATCAACTGCAAGCCGGCCGCGGCGCTGGGCATGACCGCGATCAAGGTCTCGACCGAGGATCAGGCCCTGGCGCAGCTTGCGGCGGCGACCGGATTGGCGTTCTGAAGGACGTCACAGCTTCCACAGGAGTCGCCCATGTCCGCCCCCGCCAAGATCGGCGCCGCCGTCGCGCTGTCGCAGCTTCCCGACTGGAGCGCCGCGCCGGACAGGGACGCGATCGTGCGGACCTTCAGGTTCGCCGACTTCAACGCGGCCTTCGGCTTCATGACCCGGGTGGCCCTGATGGCCGACAAGCTCGACCACCATCCCGAATGGTTCAATGTCTATAACCGCGTCGAGGTGCTGCTGACGACGCATGACGTCGATGGCGTCAGCGACCGCGACGTGCTGATGGCGAAGTTCATGGACGTGGCGGCGGGCTGACAGGCCCTGACGCCCCCGCCGTCACGTCGCCCGCCATTCTTGGCTTGAGGGTGGCGCGACGCGACGAGGCATCGGGACGGAGGGGCGTCCCGCATCGGCCGCGAAGCCACGACCGTTTCCCCCTTCCGCCTCCACCCCATCCGGTTCAAACTAATGTTTAAATCATCGGGAGGACGCCAAATGGCGCAGAACACGGGCCGGGTCGCCGGCAAGAAGGCCTTCATCACCGGCGGGGCCCAGGGTCTGGGCGCGGCGGCCGGACGCATGCTGGCCAAGGAAGGCGCCAAGGTCAGTCTGGCCGACATCAACCTGGCCGGCGCCCAGGCGGTGGCCGACGAGATCAACGCCGCCCACGGGGCCGGCACGGCCTTCGCTTTCGAACTGGACGTCACCCAGGAAGACGAGTGGATCGACGTGCTGGAAAAGGCCACCGAGGCCATGGGCGGCCTGTCGGTGCTGGTCAACAACGCCGGCATCGGCGGCGACGGCCCCATCGAGACCCTCGATTTCGCCCTCTGGAAAAAGGTGATGTCGGTCAATGTCGACTCGGTGTTCCTGGGCGCCAAGCACGCCCTGACCCACATGCGGGCCCATCAGCCCGGCTCGATCATCAACCTCTCCTCGATCGCCGGCCTGATCGCCAACGGCAATTCGCCGGCCTACAACGCCTCCAAGGCGGCGGTCTGGCTGCTGTCCAAGAACATCGCGCTCTACTGCGCCAAGCAGAAGCTCGACATCCGCTCCAACTCGATCCACCCGACCTTCATAGACACCCCGATCCTGGACGGCTTCACGGCGCGGTTCGGCAAGGAAGAGGCCCACGCCAAGCTGGCGCGGCAGGTTCCGCTGGGCCGCATCGGTGAGCCCAACGACATCGCCAACGCCGTGCTGTACCTGGCCAGCGACGAGAGCAAGTTCATGACCGGCTCGGAGATCAAGGTCGACGGCGGCATCTCGGCGATGTGAGTAAGCCCTTCTCCCCTTGCGGGAGAAGGTGTCGCCGCAGGCGACGGATGAGGGGTTGAAGAACGCAAAACGCCGCGACCGACCTTTCGGCTCGTCGCGGCGTTGCTGTGCGTGAGACCCCTTGTGTCTTGGATTTGAGGTTATTGTGGCGATGCGGGCGGCTGTTAGCAGCAGCCGCCCGCCGCGACCTTGAGCCCGTGAACCCCTTGGCGTTGAAGGCCGTG
>JAHINZ010000189.1 GCA_018895795.1 Alphaproteobacteria bacterium | reverse complement strand
TCAGGCGCTCTTCCAGACCTTTGGAATAGTCGAGCCGATCGACGCCGACGATCATCTTGCGAAACACGCTGTGGGCCAGCATGCGATCATAGACCTTGGCGGCCCGAGGACTGTCCTTGATGCGCGCGAAGTCCTCGGCGTCGATGCCGATCGGAAACGCCGCCGCCCGGGTAGTTTTGCCGAACGCCGTCAGGGTTCCGTTCGCGCCCGCCGAGCCGCCGACCTCGGACGTGACATAGCCCTCGAACGCGTGACGCGACTCCTCGGTCTGGAAGCCGATCAGGTCGTAGTCGAACATCGCCTCCACCAGCGGTCGGTGTCGGGGCAAGGTGACCACCAATTGGTGGGCCGGCCAAGGGATGTGCAGGAAGAAGCCGATACGGTTGGTGACGCCCAAACGCCTCAGCTCCTTGGCCATCGGAATGAGGTGGTAGTCGTGCACCCAGATGACGTCGTCGGGCTCGATCAGCGGCTGCAGGGTCTCGGCGAAGCGCTTGTTGACCCGGTCATAGCCCTCGCCGAATGAGCGATCATAGGCCGTCAGGTCGACGCGATAGTGAAACAGCGGCCAGAGGGTCTTGTTGGCGTAGCCGTTGTAATATTCCTGGTAGTCGCCGTCCTCCAGATCGACCGTGGCCGTGGTGACGCCGTCGACCCGCTGCATCGAGAGGTGACCGGTGAACTCCGGCGTGGTCTTGCCGCTCCACCCGAACCAGATGCCGGAATATTCCCGTAGGGCCGCAGCCAGGGCCATGGCCAGGCCGCCGACGCTGCCCTCGCCCTCGTCGCCGCCTTCGCGACTGGGCGGCGGGTTGACCCTATTGGAAACCACGATCAGCCGACTCATGCGGATAGAGGCGTCGCGACGCCCTCCAGCCAGCTCAGCACGGCGTCGCAATCGGCCAGGCCATAGGTCGCCGCCGTCTCTCGCGCGGGCCCGACCAGCACGCCAAACCCACCGGCTTGCGCGGCGGCGATGAAGCCGTCCTCGTCGGTGAAATCATCGCCAACGAAGATCGGCATCGCGCCCAAAAACGGGGGCTCGTTCAAGAAGGCGCTGACCGAACCACCCTTGTTGAGGCCGGGCGTTCTCAGCTCAACCACCATATCGCCCATTTGAAGAACCAGGCCCGTCGAGCGCGCCAAGCGCTCGGCGGCTTCGATCACCGCATCGCCCGCGGCCGGCGCGCGACGATAGTGCAGGGTGACGCTGAGTTCCTTGTCCTCGAACTGCAGACCTGGATCGCAGCGCGCAAGGTCCCTCAGGATCAAGCGCGCGTCCTCGAGCCCGGCGTGGGGCGTGGCGCGAACGACCGCGCCCGCCGCGTCACGACGGGTCAAGCCGTGAATGGCGGCGACGGCGATAACTTGATTTTCCAGGATCCGGTCCAGGTCTTCCAGCGCGCGTCCGCTGACGACAGCCACTCGGCCGTCCATCGCGGCGCCGAGGCGCTTCATCATCCGCGCGCGTCGAGCGTCGGGACCGACATCCTCGGGGCGCGGCATGATCGGAGCCAGCGTGCCGTCGACATCCAGGAAAAGCGCGGCGCCCGCCAGCGAAAAGGCCGGAGGCGGGGGAAGTCGGCGGAGCTCTTGTTTCGCGGTTGACCCGTGCGTGGTCATCAACTGCAGCCCCTCATTTAATCGATACATGTGTCCGGTAACGCTCGGGGGGGCGTTTCGATCCGGCTGAGCTAGCGTACGGAACTCCAAGGGCGGCTCAGCAGCACGGCGCAATTGATCAGGCCGACCAGGGAGTAGGTCTGGGGATAGTTGCCCCAGAGTTCGCCGTCGGCGAACCCGATGTCCTCGGAGAGCAGGCCCGCGGCGGTGCGACGCGCCAGCATGTCCTCGAAGAGGCTGCGGGCCTCCTCGGCGCGACCCGCCAGATGCATCGCCTCGATCAGCCAGAAGGTGCAGATGTTGAAGGCCGTCTTGGGCTCGCCGAAGTCGTCGGGAATGGCGTAGCGCAACAGGTAGGATCCCTTGCGCAGACCTTGCTCCACCGCCGCGACCGTGGCGACGTTGCGGGGGTCGTCGGCCTTGAGAAAGCGCAGATCGACCAGTTGCAGCAGGCTGGCGTCCAGCTCGTCTCCGCCGAAGGTGGCGGCGAAGCGGCCCAGTTCGGCGTTCCACGCCTTCGCCTCGATCGTGGCGCGCACGGTGGCGGCCCGATGGTTCCAGAAGGTCGCCCGGTCCGTCAGGCCCAGCTTTTCCGCGGCGTTTCCCAGACGGTCGCACGCCGCCCAGCACATCACCGCCGAATAGGTGTGCACATTGGCGCGCCCCCTAAACTCCCACAGACTGGCGTCGGGCGTGGCGTGCAGCTGGAAGGCCCGTTCGCCGACCGGCTCCAGATCATGGAAGTCGGCGACCGTGGCGGGGCGCAGCAAGCGCTCGTCGAAGAAGGCCTGGGTCGTGGACAGCACGATCTGGCCGTAGACGTCATGTTGCTGGTGTTCGAAGGCCTGGTTGCCGATCCGGACGGGTCCCATGCCGCGATAGCCGGGCAGCGCCGGAGCCAACCGTTCGGTGAGCTGGGGTTCGAACCCCACGCCGAACAGCGGCTGAATATGGCCGCCATCGGCCCTGTCGATGATGTTGCGCAGATAGCCGAGATAGTTCTCCAGAATGTCGACCGCGCCGAGGCGATTGAGGGCCTGGACGACATAGTAGGCGTCGCGCAGCCAACAGTAGCGATAGTCCCAGTTGCGGCCACTGTCGGCGTGCTCGGGTATCGAGGTGGTGAGCGCCGCGACGATCGCCCCAGTCTCTTCATGGACGCAGAGTTTGAGCGTAATGGCGGCGCGGATCACCGCCTCTTGCCAATCCAGGGGGATGGCCAGGCCGCGCACCCAGGTGGTCCAGTAGTTCGTGGTCTCCCGCAGCATCCGTTCGCAGGTCGAGCCGACATCGGCGTCGAAGCTCTCATCTGGCCCGAGGAAGAGGGCGATGGGCTGCTCAAGACGGAACGTGCGCTCCTGCAGAATATGCGAGACGGGGCAGTTGGTGCTGAGCCGCAGGGCCAGGTCTGAGCAGAGGTAGCGGATATGATTCGATCCGGAGGTCAGCTCTGCCGGTCGCGCGCCCCATTGGGCGGTGGGCCGAAGGCGCACCGAGACCCTGGCCGTGCCCGACACTGGCCGGATCAGGCGGATAAAGGCCGTGGGGCGAAAGGCCCGGCCGAACTGTGAGTAACGGGGGGCGAAGTCGAGGATCTCGATCTTGGCGCCGTCGGCGTCGGTGATTTCAGTGCGCAAGATCGGCGTGTTGCGCAGATAGCTCTGCTCTATCGAAGCGGCGCCATCGACGACCACGTCCCAAAGGCCGATCGCGCTGTCGCCAGCGGGATCCTTGTCATCCAGGAGGGCGCTGAAGACCGGGTCGGAATCCACACGCGGCGCGCAGGCCCAGACGAAGCGACCGGCTCTATCAATAAGCGCGCTGACCGCGCAGTTGCCGATGGGGAACAGATCAAGATTTTGGGGCAAACGAATTCCGGTACGCAGGATCAATCGGATGTGGCTCGGCAAAGAGCGCTGCCGGACGGAACCATTGACGTGGCTTCCCGGTTCCCTTTTCTGGGAAACAACGCCGGGATCTATGATGTCTTTCGCCTACCACGATACACGCGTTGACGGAACCGCTTGGGACCGGCCATTTGAGGTTGCGCGGAGACGCCGCGCGCGAGCGCGCGGCGAGATATAGACACAGTGATAGGGCTTAGAAGACGATCTTGCGCGCTGGCGACGGGCGCCCTTTCGGTCCTGTGGGGCCTTCAGGTTCATGCCCAGCCTCAGCGCCCCCCCCAATTCGGCGCGACCCCGGTTCAGGTCATGCCGCAGCAGCCGTATGCGCCGCCGGCCAGTCCCTACGCCGTCTCGCTGCGTCCCGATCAGATCGATCTGCTGGCGCGGGTCCTGACCGAGGCGCCCAGCCACGGCTTCGAACTAGACGCCTATGCGCCGGGCTCGGCGTTGTCGCTATTGGCCGCCCGCGATCCGGTTTCGCGTCAGTCGGGGCAGACCCAACTCATCAGCCTTACCCTGGCCTATGCCAAGGCCGTTCGCTCCGGCCGACTGCCCGCCAGCGGCTTCCGGTCGGATTGGGGGCTAAGGCCGGTCGACTATGACCCGACGGCGGACTTTGTTCAGGCTGTCGCCCAGGACCGCCTTGGCCCTTGGCTGGACACCCTGCCGCCACCCTATACCGGCTACCAGACCTTGCGCCGCGGCTTGGCGACCTACCGCGAGATCGCCGCTCGAGGCGGTTGGACTCCCGTGCCGGCCGGCCCCAGCCTCAAGCTCGGCTCCACCGATCCCCGCGTCGTCGCGCTGGAGGCCCGTCTCGCCGCCGAGGACCCAACGGTCGCGGTCGACGGCGTCGCCGTGTTCGATGACGGCCTGTCTCAAGCTCTGATGCGAGCTCAAAAACGCTTTGGCCTCAATCCCGACGGCGTTCTTGGCGCGGCGACCCTGGACGCCCTCAATACGCCGGTCGAGCAGCGCCTGGATCAGATCGTCGCCAATATGGAGCGGTGGCGGTGGTTGCCGCAGGTCCTGCCGGCCGATCGCATCCAGGTGAATATCGCCGCCGCCGTGCTGTCGATGTTCCACCATGACAGCCCCATCCTGACCATGCGCGCCGTGACGGGCCGTCCCGGCGACGAGACCCCGATGCTGCAATCGCAGATCCAGAGCATCGTGCTCAATCCGCCATGGAACGTGCCATCCTCGATCGCCTCGAAGGAGCTGTGGCCGAAGGAACGCGCCAATCCGGGTTATCTGGCGCGTAACGACTTCATCGTCATCCCGACCGGCGACGGCGGTTCGCGCCTGCAGCAGAAAGCCGGCCCCAAGGCCGCGTTGGGCCTGATCAAGTTCGACTTCGCCAACCCTTACGGCGTCTATCTGCACGACACGCCCAGCCGGGCCCGGTTTTCCAGCTTCAGCCGCCTCGCCAGTCACGGCTGTGTTCGCGTGGAAAGACCCGTCGACCTGGCGCGCGCCGTCATGGAAGGCGACCCTGTCTGGACGCCTCAGGCCATCGACGACGCCATCGCCAGCGGAAAGACCGTGCGCGCCACCTTGCCCCAGCAGATCGCGGTCTATCTGCTGTACTGGACGGCTTACGTAACGCCGGATGGTCAGGTCAATTTCCGCGACGATCCATACGGCTGGGACCGGATCCTGGTGCAGCGTATTGACGCAGCCGTCCATGGCTCAGCTTGACCTTCTCGTCGCCCTGCGGTGTCATCCGACCCTATAGTGTCGGAGTAGGGCGTGATGATTGAACGACGTAGGCTGCTCAAGCTCAGCCTGAGCGTCTTTGGCGTGAGCGCCGTCGCGCCCAACGCCTATGCTCAGGATGATATTATCGGCGCCATTCTGGAGGCCCAGAAGGTCTCGGTCGCCCCCGAGACCCCGGTGGCCGAGCCCAAGTGGCTGTCCTTGCACAACGTGCATACCGAGGAAAAACTTGAAGCCGTCTACTGGGAGCGCGGCGCCTATGTGCCCGACGCCCTGGTCGCGCTGAACAAGGTGCTGCGTGACTATCGCACCGGCGACGTCGCGCCGATGAATGTCGGGCTTTTCGACCTTTTGGGCGACATCCATCGCAAGACCGAAACCCAGAAGGCCTTCCAGGTGATCTCGGGCTATCGCTCGCCGGCCAGCAACGCCTTGTTGTCGGAACGGAGCGGCGAGGTGGCCAAACACAGTCTGCACATGGACGGCAAGGCCATGGACATCTATCTGGAAGATGTCGCTCTGGATCGACTCCGCGCCGCGGCGCTGACGATCCAGCGTGGTGGTGTCGGTTACTATCCCGAGAGCCGGTTCGTGCACGTCGATGTCGGGCCGGTCCGACGCTGGCAGGGAACTTAGCCCCCGAGGGGCAGGGAGTTGGAATGGGCGCGGAACGTCGCGGAAATCCGTTTGGATGGATACTGCTCGGCTTCGCCGTGGGCGTTCTGGCGACCTTTGGGGTCATCCTGTTCCTCACGGCGGGCCTGGGCGGTTACGACGAGGGGCCCGAGATGCGCACAGCCGCGGATGACGCCGCGGCGGCCGCCATCGGCACCGCCTCCGCCGCCCCCGCACCGCGAAAGATCGAGACCCCGGTCGTCGCCACGCCGCCCGCGACCACTGACGTTCCGGACCGCGAAACGCCGCCCGTCGACGCCCAGATGGCCGACGACGCCGCCGCATCAGGCATGACGTCGCGCGCGAGTCCGGATCGACCCACCCGCTAGGTCCTGCCTGGCATCAAGCGGCCTTCTTCTCCTGGGCGTGCGCCCGCAGGGCGCCCTGCCGCGCCATGCGCATCGCGGCGGTCAGATGCTGTTCCAGCTCTTCAATGCGTTCGGACTGCTTGATGACCAACCGTTCCAGGTCTTGCAGGCGTTCTTCGACACGTTCGGCCATCAGGGTTCTCCACGATCGTCAGCCCCTACAGGGGGCGCTCAAGGTCATGGTTGGTCAAGGTTCTTGAGTGCAATCGCACAATTGCGAAGTCGAACTGGCGGCGTCATCCAGGGCGCACGGCGCGCGCTCCGGATGACGCCTAGAATCAGGACTTCGGGGCCGGCATGGCCGGCAAGGCCCGGGCCTTGGCCTTGTTCTCATCATGCAGCTTGGGCGGCAGCGGGATCAGACCGCGCGATTGCAGATAGCCGCCGCGGCCGGTCGCCGCGTCAGACACGAACTCGCCGAGGAATTCGCTGAGGCCCGGCGTAACGCCGATCTGGCTCTTCTTGACGTAGATATAGAGCGATCGCGAAATCGGATAGGCGCCGCTGGTGATCGTCTGGATCGTCGGCTTCACGCCGTTGACGCTGGCGGCCTTGATGGTGTTGGCGTTCTGCTCGAGATAGGAATAGCCGAACACGCCAAGGGCGCTGGGCGTTTTCTGGATGGTGCCGATGATGGCGTTGTCATTTTCACCGGCGTCGATCCAGCCACCGTCCGTCCGTAGGGGCGAGACCTCGGCCTTGAAGCTCTTTTCGTCGCTGTCCTTCAGCTTCGACAGAGTGGGGAACGTCTTGGCGCCGTTTTCCATGACCAGTTCGATCCAGGCGTCGCGGGTTCCCGAGGTGGGAGGGGGGCCATAGACGAGAATGCGCGTGTTGGGCAGGTTGGCGCCGATCTGGTTCCAGTCCTTGTAAGGGTTCTTGACCAACTGGCCGCCGCGCAGGGTTTTATCCGCCAAACCCAGATAGAGCTGCTCGAGCTTGAAGTTGAAGTCGGGAGCCTTCTTGTCCATGGCCACGACGATACCGTCGAAGCCGATCTTCAGTTCGATGATGTCCTTCACGCCCTTCGCCTGACAGGCTTCGAACTCGGACTTCTTCATTGGGCGCGAGGCGTTGGCGATGTCCGGAAACTTCTCGCCCATGCCGCCGCAGAACATCTTCAGGCCGCCACCGGTGCCCAGGCTTTCGATCTTGGGCGACTTGTTGCCGGTCTTTTTCGCGTAGTTTTCGGCCACGCGCGTCGAGAACGGGAAGACGGTCGAGGAACCGGCGGCCCAGACATAGTCGCGGGCGGCGTAGGCGTTGTCGGCGGCGGCGAGCAGGCCGATGGCGGCTGCGGCTCCCAGGAGCTTGTTCATGCGTCGGTTCCCGATGGCGTCGGGCGATGATGCGCGCCCGGTTCAGATGGCTTTTTCACAGTTTAGAGAAGGCTGTGTGACAGGCAATCCGTGAGCGGAGCAAGCTTGACCATCGTGGCTCAATCGCGCGTCGACACCACTTCTCCGTCTTCCTTGGTAAAGCTTTCCGGCGCCTTGTCCAGCAGCGGGAAGACCTTCTCGGACGGCCGGCACAGGGCGACGCCCTTGGGCGTGACCACGATCGGACGATTGACCAGGATGGGATGCTCGACCATGGCGTCGAGGATCTGTTCGTCGGTCGCGCCGGGTTCCAGAAGGCCCAGTTCAGCGGCGGGCGTTCCCTTGTCGCGCATCAGGTCGCGCAGCGGGACGCCGGCTTCACCCGCCAGGTCACGCAGTTGATCGTGGGTCCATCCGGCCTTGAGGTACTCGATGACCTTGGGCGCGTAGCCGGCGGCCTGGACCATCGCGACCACGTTGCGGGAGGTGCCGCAGGCGGGGTTGTGGAAGATCACCACGGGAAAATCAGCGTCGGTCATGGCTCAGAGATCCGAAAAGGGAGGAAGCGTTTCGCGGCCGGCGGCCACCTTGCGAACGGCGCCGCCGCGTTCGTACCAGCCCCGGCTGGCGTTCACGATGGCGACGATCGACAACATCACCGGCACCTCGATCAAGACCCCCACCACGGTGGCCAGGGCGGCGCCCGACTGGAAGCCGAAGATGCTGATGGCGGCGGCGACGGCCAGCTCGAAGAAGTTGCTGGCCCCGATCAAGGCCGACGGGCCCGCCACGCAATGCGCCTCGCCGGTCAGGCGGTTCAACAGATAGGCCAGGCCGGAATTGAAATAGACCTGGATCAGGATCGGAACGGCCAGGATGGCGATGATCAGCGGCTGCTTGATGATCTGGTCGCCCTGGAAACCGAACAGCAGCACCAGGGTGGCGAGCAGGGCGACAATCGACAGGGGTTGCAGCCGGGCCATCAGGGCGTCGAGCGCGGCTTGACCGCCAGAGTTCAGCAGGGCCTTGCGGATCACCTGGGCGGCTATCACGGGCGCCAGGATGTAGAGCCCCACCGACAGGGCGAGGGTCGACCAGGGCACGGTGATGGCCGACAGGCCCAGCAGCAAGCCCACGATTGGCGCGAAGGCCACGACCATGATCGTGTCGTTCAGCGCCACCTGGCTGAGCGTGAAGTTGGGATCGCCCTTGGTGAGGTTGCTCCAGACGAAGACCATAGCCGTGCAGGGCGCGGCCGCCAGCAAGATCAGGCCGGCGATATAGCTGTCGATCTGGTCGGCCGGCAGCCAGGGGCGGAAGAGATGGGCGATGAAGATCCAGCCCAGGGCCGCCATGCCGAACGGCTTGACCACCCAGTTGATGAACAGGGTGACGCCGATACCGCGCCAGTGATCGCGGACCTCGCCCAGGGCCGCGAAATCGACCTTGATCAGCATGGGGATGATCATCAGCCAGATCAGGCCGGCCATCGGCAGGTTGACCTTGGCGACTTCGGCGGACCCGATCAGATGAAAGACGGGAGAAAAGGCGTGACCCAGAGCTATGCCGGCGATGATGCACAGCGCCACCCACAGGGTCAGGTAGCGTTCGAAGATGGACATGCTGATCTCGGACGAGAGGAGGGCTTCAGGCGGGGGTGTCGCCGGGCGCGATCGACTTGCCGATCTCGTCAAGGCGGCGTTGCAGCGACAGCTTATCGATAGATGCCATCGGCAGGGCACAGAACAGGCTGATCCGGGCGTTGAGTTGGCGATAGGCCTCGGCGAAAGCCAGAGCGGTCTCGACCTCCGTTCCGGCGGCCGCCGACGGATCGGGAATGCCCCAGTGAGCGGTCATCGGCTGGCCCGGCCAGATCGGGCAGACCTCGCCGGCGGCGTTGTCGCAGACAGTGAAGACGAAATCGAGATCGGGGGCGTCGGGATTGCTGGCCTTGGAGAACTCGTCCCAGGCCTTGGAGCGCAGATGATCGGTCTTGTAGTTGAGCGTGTTCAGCAGGTGGATCGCGTGGGGGTTGACGGCCCCGCTAGGCATCGAGCCGGCCGAAGAGGCGGTGAAGCGACCCGCGCCCACCCGGTTCATGATCGACTCGGCCATGATCGAGCGGGCCGAGTTATGGGTGCAGAGGAAAAGAACGGTCAGGGGACGCCGGGTTTGCTCGGTCATGCTGTCTCCAGGTCCGCAAGGCAGGTTCCGTCACAGGCGGCGACCTTGGCCAGCATGTCGCTCAGCGGCGCGCAGATTTCTGGAGCGCCGGCGCAGCAGTCTTCCAGCAGGAAGCCCAGCAGCCCCTGCATCGCCCCATATTCGGCCGTGTAGATGATCGAGCGGCCATCGCGTCGCGATCGGGTCAGTCCCGCATGGTCGAGGATCGCCAGGTGGCTCGACAGGGTGCTGGGCAGGATGTCCAGCTGGCGGGCGATCTCGCCGGCGGGCAGGCCCGATGCGCCGGCCTGGACCAGGATCCTGAACGCCGACAGCCGACCGGGATGGGCCAGGGCCGAGAGGCTTGCGATGGCGGAATTCATTTCCATATTTCGAATGTAGTCGAAATATGTGACAGAGGAAAGACACTGTCCTTCCTGAACGCCGCTGGAGCGCCCTTGACCGATTTTCCCGCCTTGGAGTCCGCCTATCTCGCGACGCCGGATCAGGTCCGGCTTGAGCCGACCCCTCTTGGCCATGCCCCGCGTATCCTGCTGCTCTACGGGTCGCTTCGGGAACGATCCTTCAGCCGACTGTTGGTCGAGGAGGCGTCGCGCATCCTGCAAGCGCTCGGCGCGGAGACGAAGATCTTCGATCCGCGCGACCTTCCCTTGCCGGACTCCGTCGACGACAGTCATCCCAAGGTGCAGGAGCTTCGCGATCTGTCGCTGTGG
>JAHINZ010000188.1 GCA_018895795.1 Alphaproteobacteria bacterium | reverse complement strand
CTGGACGCCGTGGGCAACACCACCAAGGCCGTCACCAAGGGTTATGCCATCGGTTCGGCCGGCCTGGGCGCCCTGGTGCTGTTCGCCGCCTATACCGAGGATCTGAAGTTCTTCTCGGCCAATGCGCCGGCGGGCAGCTTCTTCGAGGGCATGGGTCCGGTGACCTTCGACCTGTCCAACCCCTATGTCGTGGTCGGGCTGCTGTTCGGGGGGCTGCTGCCCTTCCTGTTCGGCGGCATGTCGATGACGGCCGTGGGCCGGGCGGCCGAGGCCGTGGTGGCCGAGGTGCGTCGTCAGTTCCGCGAGAACCCGGGCATCATGACCTATGACGTCAAGCCGGAGTACGGCAAGGCGGTCGACATCCTGACCAAGGCGGCGATCCGCGAAATGATCGTGCCGTCCCTGTTGCCGGTGGTTTCGCCGGTGGTGCTGTTCTTCGTCATCAAGGCGATCGCCGGCAAGGTGGACGCGTTCGCCTCGCTGGGCGCCATGCTGATGGGCGTGATCGTCACCGGCCTGTTCGTCGCCATCTCGATGACCAGCGGCGGCGGCGCCTGGGACAACGCCAAGAAGGTGATCGAAGAAGGATTCACCGACAAGGACGGCGTTCTGCACACCAAGGGCTCCGACGCGCACAAGGCGGCGGTGACCGGCGACACCGTCGGCGACCCTTACAAGGACACCTCGGGTCCCGCCGTGAACCCGATGATCAAGATCACCAACATCGTGGCCCTGCTGCTGCTGGCGGTTCTGGCCCACGGCGTCTGATCCGACGACCAACTCAGACGACGACGCCCCGGAGGGAAACCTCCGGGGCGTTTTCGATTCAGGGTTCAGACCCGCTTGGATCTAGCCGCGACGGTGATCGCGGTCCTGACGGTCGTGCTTCTGCACATAGATGCGCTGGCTCAGGCGATCGAAGCGGCTGTCCAGATCGCGGCGCTCCCGCATCGACAGGCCGCCGCCGCTGCGGCGGTACTGCGTCTCCAGCCGCGCGAGGGCGCGGAAGTCCGTCCGCAGGCGGGCCGCCTCGGGACGGGTGATCTGGCCGCTGCGGACACCCTGGTCAATCCGATGCTCGAGCGTGGCCTGGCGCTGATTGACCGACTGCAACGGGGCGGCCTGGGCGGCCAACGGGGCGGCGGAGATCGCGATGAGGGCGGTGAGGGGGAGCAGGATGCGCTTCATGACGAGGCCTTTCGAAACTTGGGACCGCCGGGGAGGGCGATCCGATGAGGCCATAATCATGGGTGTCGTCTGAATGATCCCGGAGGTCCGCCGTCAGGCGCCGTTCATTGGAGCCATCGCCCGCTGAACGGAATGCGAAGTTGGCCGTTGAGCCGGCGAGGTCGAGCTTGGCGACCATCGACGAGTAGCGGGGCGTTCAAATGACATTGGATCAAGGGCTGTCATTCGGCCTGATCGCGGCGACGGTGTTGTGCTTCGTCTGGGGGCGCTTTCGCTACGATCTGGTCGCGTTGGGCTCTCTGGCCGCGGGCATGGCGATGGGCCTGATTCCGGTGAAGGCGGCGTTTGACGGTTTTTCCAACGACATCGTCATCATTATCGCCAGCGCCTTGGTCCTGAGCGCGGCGATAGCCCGCTCAGGCCTGGTGGATCTCCTGATGGGGCCCTTGCTGCCGCATCTGAAGGATGAGCGGACACAGGTCCCGGTGCTGACCAGCGTGACAACGCTGTTGTCTATGGTCACCAAGAACGTCGGGGCGCTGGCGCTGATCATGCCCTCGGCCCTGCAGATCGCCCGCCGCACCAACGTTTCGCCGTCTCGGCTTCTGATGCCGATGTCGTTTGGCTCACTGGTCGGCGGACTGGCCATCCTGGTCGGCACGTCTCCCAACATCATCGTCTCGAAGATTCGCGAGGAGGCGCTGGGCAAGCCGTTTCTGATGTTCGACTTCATGCCGGTCGGCGGGCTGCTGTCGGTCATGGCCGTCGTCTATCTGGCCTTCGCCTACCGCCTTCTGCCCAAGGAACGCAGCGCGGCGATCGATATCGACGCGGCGCTGGCGGCCAACGCCTATGTCACCGAGGCCGAGGTTCCGGAAGGGTGGGTGTTCGGGGCCTCGCGGGTCGCCGATCTCCGCGCCGCGGCGGGCGGGGCGGTAAGTGTGGTCGCCCTTCTGCGCGGCCGCAAGCGAATGGCCTCGCCGCATCCCAATCGCAAGATCCAGGCCGGAGACGTGCTGCTACTGGAGGGCGAACATCAGGAACTGAACGAGCTGATCGTGAAGGCCAAGCTGAAGCTCAGCGACGCCGACCGGCCGTTGATCATGGACGCGCCTACCGACGAAGTTCGCGTGGTCGAGGCGGTGATCAGCGCGCAGTCGGACCTGATCGGCCAGACGGCGCGTGGCCTGAAGCTCAACGACGCGCATGGCGTCAATCTGCTCGGCGTCAGCCGCAGCGGCTATCGCATGGCGGGGCGACTGGCCACGGTGCGGCTGAAGCCCGGGGACATTCTGGTGTTGCAGGGCGCCGAGCGCCAACTGCCGGGTGTCCTGCAGGCCCTCGGGTGCTTGCCTCTGGCCGAGCGTGAGGTGCGCCTGGGCGGCGTCCGCCACGTCCTGCTGCCCACGGGGATCCTGGCGGCGGCCATGCTGTTGGTGGGGTTCGGAGTGGTCTCGGTGACGGCCGGCTTCTTTGGCGCCGCGGTGCTGGTCATCGCCACCGGCGCGCTGCGCATGCGCGAGGCCTATGCCGCCGTCGAGGGGCCGGTGCTCATCCGGGTTGCGGCGTTGCTCCCGGTCAGCGACACGGTCCAGGCCAGCGGGGGGACCGATCTGATCGCGGCCTGGTTGTCGGGCGCGTTCCACGGCATGCCGCCGCTGCTGACCCTGACGGCCATGATGGCGGTGGCGATGGCGGCGACGCCGTTCCTGAACAACGCCGCCACGGTGCTGATCGTCGCGCCGATCGGCTTGAGCCTGGCCCAGAGGCTGGGCCTGAGCCCGGATCCATTCCTGATGGCCGTGGCGGTCGGCGCGGGATGCGATTTCCTGACGCCCATCGGCCACCAATGCAACACGCTGGTGCTGGGACCTGGCGGCTACAAGTTCGGCGACTATGCCCGGCTGGGCGCGCCCCTTACCGTGTTGATCCTGCTGGTGGCGCCGTTGTTGATTACCGTGTTCTGGCCGTTCGCCGGACGCTAGGCGCGCTCAATAGACGTCGTCGGGATCGAACTGGCCTTCGGCGTCGTCCGGGTTCGCGGCGCCGCGGCGTTCCTCGCCGAGGAATTCATGGTCGATCCGGCGGCGACGGCAGGGGCCGAAATATTCGCCGACCCGGACGAAGACGCGCGGATTGTTGATCACTTCGTTCAGGCGGTGAAGCACGCCGCGCGAGGTGACGGGTTTGGCCAGGAATTCAGTGACCCCGGCCATGCGCGCATCGTCGAGGCTGCGCTTGGTGGCGTGGCCCGTGATCATGATGATCGGCACATAGACGCATGGGCTGGCGGTCGAGGTGCGAATCCAACGGATGAAGGCCAGGCCATCCACCGGCTGCATCATCAGGTCGGTGAAAATGATGTCCACTTCCCGCTCGTTGATGATGCGCAGGGCCTGCAGGCCGTCATCAGCCTGGTGGATATCGCGGATGCCAAACGATTTTAGTATCGTTCCCAAAATCGTACGCATGTTTGAATTGTCGTCGACAACGAGCACGGACAACGACTTTAGGTCCATCCCGTTCACTGCTGTCTCCCAACAAGCGCCGCGATTTTTTTGGAAAACAAACCTGCCTTACTTGGGGTTTATGAAGTGTTGCGAGTGGAAATTCGGGGGCTCTAAATCGTCATGACTCAAGCTTAACTATAAACCTTTCCGATAGAGTGATCGCTCTTGAGTTGCTTAGCGTTCGAGCGCGAATACGAAGAAGGCCGCGCCCAGGGGGGCGCGGCCTTCTTGAAATCGAACGGGTCGTGAAATTTAGCGGCGGTCGCCCGGTCGGTTGCCGGGGACATTGTCCTGGTCCTGCGGCAAAACACCGCCGCGGCCGACGTTGCCGAGCAATTGTTCGAGAATGGTCATCTCGCGACCGCGCGTCGGGGTCTCGCGACCGTTATAGGCGATGACCTTGCCGTCCTTCAGGGTGAAGGTGTTGATCGCCGCGACCTTTTCGTCGGCCGGGTTGAACTTGATGGCGATGACGTCGCGCTTGATCACGCGCGGCTTGTAGAAGGCCACCCGGTCGGTCGTCTGGGAGATATAGTACCAGGTGTTCGGGTCGAAGGTCGAAACCGTCGAGGGCGAGCCCAGCTTTTCCATCAGGGTGGACTTGCTGTCTTCGCCGACCTTCATGTCGGTGGGCTTGGCTTCAATCGCCTGAAAGCCGGAATAGCTCGTCAGCGGCGTGCAGCCGGACACAACGGCGGACAGGCCGAGGGCGGCGGCGACAAAAACGGCGGGACGAAACATGCGGTCTCCGGAACCGGAAAAATGCTGGACTTTGACCTATCGCCCGCGGGGGCTTAGTTCAATGGTCCGCGTGGACTGGAAGCCCATCTAGTTCCAGGTCGCGGCGAAATAGAGGCGTTGAATGATTCTGGATCGGCTGCTCAAGCCCAGGCCCGCCAAGGCGGCTGGAGGCAAGCTCTATGCCGGGGCCGTCGCCCAGGCGCGTTCGGCGCCCCTGTACGCGAAAATGGGCGTGCGCGACTCGCTGGAAGGTCGCTTTGAGCTTTTCACCCTGCACGTCGTGCTTTTACTCGAGCGCTTCAAGGGCCAGGGCGACCTGGCCGCCGAGACTTCGCAAGCGGTGTTCGACGCCTATGTGCGGGGGCTGGACGACGCATTCCGTGAGATCGGGGTCTCGGATACGGCCGTCGGCAAGAAGATGAAGAAGCTGGCCGGAGCCTTCTATGGCCGCCTCAAGGCCTTCGACGACGCCGTAGCATCGCTGCCGGATCGGTCGGCTTTGAGCGAAATGATCGGTCGCACGGTTCTGGAAGAGCGCGGCGAGGGCGACGCCGAGGCGTTGACGGCCTATGTGTTCGGCGCGCGCGAGAGCCTGGCCAGTCAGTCGCTGGACGTTCTGCTGCAAGGAGAGGCGCAATGGCCGAACCCGTGAACACGCCCTGGCCCTGCGAGGTCAAGCTCGGCCGCGTCGATCGCGGCGGGGTCAGCGTCCGGCTGGAGCCCGATGCGGCGCAGCGCAAGGCGCTGGCCAAGCAACTGGGCCTGGTGGCCATCGAGGCTCTGGAAGCCGAGGTCTATCTGACGCCCTGGCTGGACGGCGCCGAGGTGTCGGGCCTGATCCGGGCCCGGGTGACCCAGACCTGCGGCGTGACCGCCGATGAGTTCGAAGAACCCATCGACGCGCGCTTCAAGGTTCATGTGATTTCCGCCGACAGCTACGAGGCGCCGCAGGAAGAAGGCGGCGAGCTGGCGCTGGATCCTGAAGCCGATGATCCGCCGGATATTCTGGAAGGCGACATGGTCGATGTGTCGGGCTATGTGCTCGAGCACTTGGCGCTGGAGCTTGATCCCTTTCCGCGCAAGCCGGGCGCGGTGTTCGAACCGCCCGAGCCCACGGCCGAGATTTCACCGTTCTCGGCGCTCAAGACGTTGAAAATCAAGGGTGAGGAGGGCTGATCCAGTCCGACTCGCGCGATTGCGTGATAAGCACGCGTCTCAGTCCTCCGCCGCCGTCACCGGCGACGGCGCTCTAGAGTTTTTGGAACGGGCCTGCTTCGGCGGGCCCTGGGAGCTGACAGCGCCAAAGTGTCAAAATCCATAGTCATCTCAATCGACGCCATGGGGGGCGATCATGGTCCGTCGATCGTCGTTCCCGGGGTAGCGCAGGCCGCCCTGGCGCTGCCAGGCGTGCGCTTCCTCCTGCACGGCGACCAGGTTCGACTGAACGCCGAACTGGCCAAGTTCCCGGCGGCCAAGGCGGTCAGCGAAGTCCGCCACACAGACAAGTTCATCGCCAGCGACGACAAGCCCGCCCAGGCCATGCGGCGTGGCAAGGGCTCCAGCCTCTGGAACGCGGTCGAATCGCTGCGCGCGGGCGAGGCCCAAGCCTGCGTCTCGGCCGGCAATACCGGCGCGCTGATGGCCATCTCCAAGCTGATCCTGCGCATGTGCGCGGATCTGGAACGCCCCGCCATCGTCGCCAGCTGGCCCACCATGAAGGGCGTTTCGGCGGTTCTGGATGTGGGCGCCAATGTGCAGAGCGACGCCGCCCAGCTGGTTGAATTCGCGATCATGGGCGCGGCCTTCCACCACGCGGTGCATGGGTCCGAGCGCCCGACCGTCGGACTGCTCAATGTCGGGTCGGAGGACGAAAAAGGACACGAGGAGGTGCGCGAGGCGCACGCCATCCTGCGCGCCACCAGCCTCGACTTCGACTATCGCGGTTTTGTCGAGGGCACCGATATCGCCTACGGCACGGTCGATGTCGTGGTCACCGACGGCTTCACCGGCAATGTCGCGCTAAAGACCGCCGAGGGGCTGGCGCGGTTCTTCTCGCAGGAGATCCGCTCGGCCCTGACGTCGGGACCTCTGGCCATGCTGGGCGCGCTGTTGGCGTCGGGCCCCCTGAAGAAGATGCGCGCGCGGCTGGACCCCGGCCGGGTCAATGGCGGGCCCCTGCTGGGTCTCAACGGGATCGTGGTCAAGAGCCACGGCGGCGCGGATGCGAGGGGGTTCGCCTCGGCGATCCGCGTGGCCACCGATCTGGCGCGCAGTGATTTTACCGCCGAGATCGATCGAAATCTGAAGCGCCTGACCGCTCTGGCGGCCAGGGACGGAGAAAGCCCGTCCGGCGTCGAGAGCCAAGGAGCGAGTGAGTGAGCGTTGTCCGTAGCGCGGTCACGGGTGTCGGCGCCTATCTGCCGCCCAAGATCGTCACCAATAACGACCTGTCCAAGTTCGTCGACACCAGTGACGAGTGGATCGTCGAGCGCACAGGCATCCGTCAGCGCCACCAGGCCGCCGACGACCAGGCGGTGTCGGATCTGGCGGTCGAGGCCGCCCGGTCCGCGCTCGCGGCGGCGGGCAAGACCGCCGCCGACGTCGACCTGATCATCGTGGCGACCACCACGCCCGACCTGACCTTTCCGGCGACGGCCGCGATCGTGCAGCGCAAGCTGGGCGCGCCGATCGGCATCGCCTTCGATATCCAGGCCGTCTGTTCGGGCTTCATCTTTGCGCTCAGCGTCGCCGACGGCTTCGTGGCGCGAGGCCAGGCCAAGTGCGCCCTGGTCATTGGCGCCGAGACCATGACCCGCCTGATGGACTGGACCGATCGCGGCACCTGCGTACTGTTCGGCGACGGGGCCGGCGCGGTGGTTCTGGAGCCGCGCGAGGGGCAGGGGACCACGGCCGACCAGGGCCTTCTGAGCTTCGCCCTGCGGGCCGACGGGACCAAGCAGGACCTGCTCTATGTCGATGGCGGTCCCTCGACCACGGGCACGGTCGGCAAGCTGCGCATGCTGGGCAATCAGGTCTTCAAGCACGCGGTGATCAACATCTCCGAGGCGATTCACGCGGCGGCCGATTCGGCGGGCGTGGCCATCGCCGACGTCGACTGGTTCATTCCCCACCAGGCCAACCAGCGGATCCTGGCCGGCGTGGCGCACCGGGTGGGGCTGGACGAGAACAAGGTGATCTCCACCGTGGCGATTCACGCCAACACCTCGGCGGCCTCTATTCCCTTGGCCTTCGCGCACGGCATCGCCGATGGGCGTATCAAGCCTGGCCAATTGCTGTTGCTGGAGGCGATGGGCGGTGGCCTGACCTGGGGCGCCTGCCTTCTGCGTCTCTGACGGTCTTCCGCCTCCAGCTTGCGGAGGGATGTGAAGTCTCGCCGTTGAGGCTTTGACTTCATGCGATAATCGCGGCATGCAGTCTTTGGCTAAACGTCACCGTTTGTAGAGCGAAGGCGATGATCTTCGCTCGTGCGGACCAAGAGTTGTCAATCTGGCGCGGCGCCTAACGGTCCCGCCAAAGCGCGTAGGGGGCGTCATGAAGGGCGCGACATTGACCCGGGCCGACCTCTGCGAGGCGGTTCACGAAGAGGTCGGTCTGACCAGGCAGGACTGCGCTGGGCTGGTCGAGCGGACGCTCGATCTGGTCGCCGAGGCGCTGGAGACCGGTGAAACGGTCAAGCTGTCCGGATTCGGCGTCTTCCAGGTTCGCGACAAGCGGGCCCGCATGGGGCGCAATCCCAAGACGGGCGAGCCGGCCGAGATCGAGCCCCGTCGGGTGATCGGGTTCCGGGCCTCGCAGGTCATGAAGGCGCGGATCGACCGCGCCCTCGGCGGCTAGGATCAGCAAGCGGTGGCGAAGGGACCCAACGCCTTCCGCACGATCTCCGAAGCCGCCGATGAGCTTGGCGTGCCGCAGCACGTCCTGCGCTTCTGGGAAACCAAGTTTTCTTTCATACGGCCCATGAAACGGGCCGGCGGGCGACGATTCTATCGTCCGCAGGATATCGCCGTGCTGAACGGCGTCCGCGTGCTGCTGCACGGCGAAGGCCTGACCATCAAGGGTGTCCAGAAGCTGCACCGCGACCAAGGCCTGGCCCATGTGGTCGCCGCCGGCTTGGGGGGCAACGGTTCTGCGATCCTGAACACGCAAGCCCCTCTCGCGCCCGACTTCGGCCTGACGGAGGACGCCCGACACCGCCTGGCCTTTGCGCTGGCGGATCTGCAGGGCGTGAAGTCGCGCCTGGACGGGCTTTTGAGGCGTCTTTAGCGGGGCGGGAAATTCACCTGGAATACCGGTTGCGGAGGCCAAGGCCGGCGCCTATAAGAGCGCCTCTTCCGTCGGAGCGTGGCGCAGCCTGGTAGCGCACTTGACTGGGGGTCAAGGGGTCGCAGGTTCAAATCCTGTCGCTCCGACCATTTCCGCAAGGAAATAAACGGAAGAACGGAAAGGCCGCCCATCGGGCGGCCTTTTTCGGTTCTGGCCCTAGGACTGGACCGGCTTGTCGGCCTTGCCCATCCACGACATCAGCGGCATCAGCGGCAGGCCCCAGGCCAGGCCCACGACCGCGAAATACAGCAGGTGCACCGCGCGGTTG
>JAHINZ010000187.1 GCA_018895795.1 Alphaproteobacteria bacterium | reverse complement strand
GTTGGTCTCGACCGGGCCCAGATCGTTGATGGCGACCACCTCGATGTCGGCGCGGCCGTGCTCGACGATGGAACGCAGGACAAGCCGGCCGATACGGCCAAAGCCGTTAATGGCGACACGAAGGGCCATGAGGTCTTTCTCCTAACGATCGGACGCGGCCCTGAAGGACCAGCGTTCCTTGATTTTGCAGGCGCGTTTTGCGGGCGATGGGCTGGAAGTCAAGCCCGGCGGCGGTAACAACACATGACGGAATGTGGCCAAGGGCGTTTTCATCACCCTATTGTCGCCGCGGCGGGTGGCGAAGATGGCCCTGATCTATATGTTGCGTCGCATGATTGGAACCCGCCGATGACCCTGGGCGAAACGAGCGCCCTCGACCTCGCCGCCCGCCGTCTGGAGCGCGCCGTGGCGCAGCTTGAGCAACGGCTGGCCGCCCAGGCCGCGCGTCCGCCGGCCCCGACGGGCGCCGGCGACCTGTTCGACGGCGAGGCCGCGCGCCTGAAATCCGAGCTGGACGCCGCCCGCGAGCGCGAGCGCGCGCTGGAGGAAGCCGGAGAGCAGGCTTCTGTGGCCCTGGGCAGGGCGATCGCCGAGATCCGCGCCGCCTTGGGCGAAGACCCCGGCACGGCCAATGACGACGCGCCCCATGATGACGAGCCCGAGACGGACGACCTGTTTGACGAGTCGGAGAAGGCCTGAACCATGGCGCAGCTGACCATCCAGGTGAACGGTCGTCCCTATACGGTCGGCTGCGAGGACGGCCAGGAGGCCCACCTGCTGGAGATCGCCCGCCTGTTCGACCGCCAGGTCCGCCAGGTCAGCCAGGATGTCGGCCAACTGGGCGAGACCCGGCTGTTCCTGATGGGCGCCCTGCTGCTGGCCGACGAGATGAGCGACCTGAAGCTGCGCCTGGCCCACGCCCAGAGCGAACTGGCCCGGCAGCAGACGGACCGCAGCCGCGCCGAGGCGGTGGCCATCCGCGCCCTCGACGCCGCCGCCGAACGGATCGAGAGCCTGGCGGCGGAGTAGGGGCTAGTTGTCGAAGACGGCGGCGACGTCCTGGCCGCCATGGAAGATCCGGTTGATGACCACGGCGGTCGGCGTGACGTGAAAGGCGATCTCGGTACGCCGCTCGAAACCCAGCCGCCGCAGTCCAGATCTCACATCATCGCGCGCCGTGCCTTGCTGGGGATGGCTTGCAAGCGACAGACAGCGCTGCTCCAGCCTACGCAATGTAGCCCACGGCCGCATTCGGCGCGCCGCGTCCGGAGATATAGTCGTACAGGTCGAACAGGTCTTCCCGCGCCTCTGGCGAGAAGACGACGGCGCGGATCACGGCTTGGCTTTTTTGAGGTGCTCGGCGTGGCGAGCCCGGATCGAGGCAAAGACGTCCTCGGCGGCGATGGCGCGATCGGGATCGTCCAGCATGGCGTCATAGACCGGCGCCACATCTTCGCGGAGCCAGAGCTCCACGGCCGCATCACGTTCCCGCAGGGCCCGAACGCCGGCGCGGACCACTTCGCTGGCCGAGGCATAGCTGCCGGATGCGACGAGGTCGTCGATATAGCGCGACTGCTCGGCGGGCAGGCTGACGGTGCGTTTGCTGACGACGGACATGGGCGGTCTCCTGCGCCAAGATACCAAAACGGTGTGAAGCCTGCATACCAGTCTCGATCGGCCCCGAATGCCGCACCCCCTATCGCTGACCGTCGCGACGCCCTATATTCCCTCTCGGCGGGTCTGCTGTGGCCCTCGTCGAAGATTTCTATTCCCAGGGACCGTAATCTCTCTCTAGGGAGCTGTTCCCTCCCGTGGCCGTGGCTGCGGGAACACGGCGCCCACCTGTCAAACCAGGTTCGAGTGGATTGAAACGTCTTCACGGTTCTTCATGGCGCCGCCACCTTCTTCCCTGTTCGCCGAGGCGATCATGAAATCTGGCTGGTTTGGACCCAAGACCTTCGGCATCGGCGCGCAGCCGACCGGATGGCAGGGTTGGCTCACAACCCTCTTCTTCGTCCTGGCCATGATCAGCACCACCCTCGCGCCCGATGATCTGAGACTGTGGGCCCAGGGCGCGGTGCTGTTCCTGATGCTCGGCGTCATCGGCCTGACCTACCGCGCCGCGCCGCCGCCTTGACCCTCGCCGACCCCGCCGCCGCCAAGTCGGCCCTGCGGATGTTCGTCCGCACCCGCCGCAAGCTGCTGGCCCGCGAGTTTCCCGAGGCCGATCGCATGGCGGCCGAGGTCGGCCGTGGGCCTCTGGCCGCCCGCTTTCCCGATCCCGCCGGCAAGGTCGCGGCCCTCTATCACGCCGCCGGCTCCGAGGTGTCGCCGCGCCGGCTGGCCGACCAACTGGCCCTGGCCGGCTGGACCCTGGCCCTGCCGTCGGTCGAGGGCGAGACCGGGGCCATGGTCTTTCGCCAGTGGGACCGCGCCGCGCCGCTGAGCCGCGACAGCATCGGCCTGCACGCCCCCGCCGTCGACGCGGCGATCGTGACGCCGGATCTGGTGGTCGTGCCGTTGCTGGCCTTCGACCGCGACGGCCGCCGTCTGGGCCAGGGCGGCGGCTATTATGACCGGGCGCTGGAAGCCCTGAAGGCCCGGGGCGAGGTCTTCGTGCTGGGCTTGGCCTATGGCGGTCAGGAGACGGCCAATTTGCCCCATGAAGCGCATGATCAAGCGCTGGACGCCATTCTCACCGAAAAAGAGTATATCGCGGTGAAAGTCTGAGGCTCACGCAGAGCCGCACCAAGGAATTTCTATGCGTTTTGCTTTCTTCGGCGACGTCGTCGGCAAGTCGGGCCGCGACGGTCTGGCCGACCATCTGCCCGCCCTGCGCCGCCAGCTCGATCTGGAATTCGTGATCATCAACGCCGAGAACGCGGCGGCCGGGTTCGGCATCACCGAAAACACCGCGCGCGAGCTGTTCGAGGCCGGGGCCGACTGCCTGACCCTGGGCAATCACAGCTGGGACCAGCGCGAGGCCCTGACCTATATCGTCCGTGAACCGCGCCTGATCCGGCCGGCCAACTATCCGATCCTGTCGGACGCGCCAGGTCGGGGCAGCCACCTGTTCCAGACCGAGCGCGGCCGCACCATCATGGTCATCAACCTGCTGGGCCGGGTGCACATGGACGCCATGGATGACCCCTTCGCCGCCGCCGACCGCGAGCTGGACAAGGCCCCGCTGGGCCAGGTGGCCGACGCGGTCGTCGTCGACATGCACTGCGAGGCCACCTCCGAGAAAATGGCCATGGGCCACTATTGCGACGGCCGCGCCAGCCTGGTGGTGGGCACCCACACCCATGTGCCGACCGCCGACGCCCAGATCCTCAACGGCGGCACCGCCTATCAGACCGACGCCGGGGCCTGCGCCGACTATGACAGCGTGATCGGCAACCAGAAGGAAGAGCCCCTGCGGCGCTTCACCACCAAGATCAGCGGCGGGCGCTATACGCCGGCCTCGGGCCCCGCGACGGTGTGCGGCGTGTTTGTCGAGACCGACGACCGCACCGGCCTGGCCCTAAGGGTCGAGCCGATCCGGGTGGGCGGACGCCTCAAGGAATGCGTGCCCACGGTCTGACCCGTTCAGCGCCGAAGAGGGGCAAATGGCCCGGCGAGCCCGCGCTCGCCGGGCCCGATGACTACAGGCGGCAGCGGGCCATCACGCCGCGACGGACCATGTAGAGGTCGGTGCGCGGGTTGTAGCTGCGGTAACGCACGGTGCAGGCGCGGACGTGCTGATACCAGTTGTCATGGCGCTTGAAGTGCTTGGGCGGAGCCGGCGGACGGTGACCCCAGCCCATGTTCCATTGGCCATAGGGGCTGTGGTCCATGTTTGGCTGGCCATGGTCTTGCGGGCCGCGACCCATGTCCTGATTGTTCATGCCAGGGTGGCCGCCCGGCTGGCCCATGCCGGGGCGGTGATCGGCCTGGGCGGACGCCGTCATGGGGGCGCCGGCGACAAGCGCCGCGCCGAGGGCGAGGATCATCAATTTGCGCATGATTTTGGCTCCTGGGATCAGCCAGTGAAACGTGACGCCCCGGGAGGTCGTCATGGGCTGGCGGGACCTCAACCATTCGCCCGTCCAAGGGTTCCGGCGCTGCGATAGATCAAGTCGGGTGACAAAACCCCGTCCCAGAGGCTAGAAGCGCGACCAAACTCCATCATCAGACCAGAGAAGAGCCCCCGAATGGCCGGCCACTCGAAATTCAAGAACATCATGCACCGCAAGGGCCGCGCCGACGCCGCGCGTTCCAAGCTGTTTTCCAAGCTGTCGCGGGAAATCACCGTGGCGGCCAAGGCCGGCGTGCCCGACCCCAGCATGAACCCGCGCCTGCGCCTGGCTGTGAACAACGCCAAGGCCGAAAGCCTGCCCAAGGACGTCATCGACCGCGCGATCAAGAAGTCGCAGATGGGCGACGCGGCCGACTATTCGGAAATCCGCTATGAAGGCGTCGCCGCCGGCGGCGTCGGCATCATCGTCGAGGTGCTGACCGACAACCGCAACCGCGCCGCCGCCAATGTCCGCTCCTATTTCACCAAGCTGGGCGGCAATATGGGCGCCACCGGCTCGGTGGTGTTCAACTATGACCACGTCGGTCAGGTGACCTATCCCGCCAAGGCCGCGTCGGAAGACGCCATGATGGAAGCCGCCATCGAGGCCGGCGCCGACGACGTGCTCTCGGACATGGACGAGGACGGCGAAGGCCACACCATCTACACCGCCTTTGAAGACCTCAATGACGTCGCCGCCGCCCTGGAAGCCAAGTTCGGTCCGGCCGGCAACACCAAGATCGCCTGGCGTCCGAAGATGCAGGTTCCCGTCACCGGCGATTCCGTGGCCACCCTGATGAAGCTGCTCGACATGCTCAACGACGATGACGACGTGCAGAACGTCTATTCGAACGAGGAGATCAGCGACGAGGACCTGGCCAAGCTGGGCTAGGGACTGTGCGTCCTTCGAGGCCCGCTCGCGCGGGCGCCTCAGGATGAGCGACGCTTTACGGAAGGCCTCATCCTGAGGCGCGAGGCGCAGCCGAGCCTCGAAGGACGCAGGGCTGATCAGGGCCGGCGGGGACGCTGGTTGGCCGACACCGATTTGATCAGAAGCCGCCCCTGGCCCTGCGCCGGGAGCGGCTTTTTGGCTTTTGCCAGGGCCTGATCGATCAGGGCCGCGATGTCGGGGCGGTCCAGGTCGTCGGCGCTGGTCAGTACGATGTGGCGCATGATCGCGCCCTGGCCGGCGAGCGCGCCGCTCGGGTCGTCCAGTTCGGCGCCTCGGCCGAAGAACAGACTGACCCAACGCGGATAGAAGGCGATCGAGAAGATCGCGTTGGAGGCCTTTTCGTCGGCCGCGAAGGCGACGGCCAGGGCGTTGTAGTTGTCATAGACCAGGCGGTCGGCCTGGGGCAGGCGGCGGGTCAGGCTGGCGACGGCCTGGGTTCCCAGCGCCGCGACCTCGGGCGTGAACTTGGCGATGAACGCGGCGAGCTGGGCTTCGGGGCCGTGCATGGGGTGAAGTTTGGGCGCCGCTTGGTTTTGGCGTCAACCGCCCGGACGGAGGGGGCGTCTCGGTCTTCGACAACGTGCGGGCTTCTCGTTGTCATCGAGCCTCGGCTACACTGGGTCCATGACCCTTCGCGTTCACATCGACACCGATTGCGGCGTGGACGACGCGTTCGCGCTGGCCATGCTGGCGCGCGCCCATCAGGGGATCGAGATCGGCTCGGTCTCGGCGGTGTTCGGCAACACCTATGTCGACCAGGCCGCCGCCAACGCCCGCGGCGTTCTGCGCCTGGCCGGCTGCGGGGCCGAGGTCTATATCGGCGCGGGCTCGGGCCTGGCCAAGCGCCGGGTCGAGCGCATGCGGCCGGCCCACGGCGTCGACGGCCTGAACGGCGCGGGCTTCTCGCAGCGCTGGAAGCTGCCCGAACTGGCGCGCGGCCATGGGGTCAGCCTGCTGGCCTTCGTGGCCCGCCGCAAGATCGCCGGCCTGTTCCTGGGGCCGCTGACCAATCTGGCCCAGGGGCTGCTCGACGATCCGGCCGCCTTCCGCGACTGGCGGCCGACGATCATGGCCGGCGCCTTCGCGGTCGAGGGCAAGGCGGCCGGCGGGGCCGACTTCAACAGCTGGAGCGATCCCGAGGCCCTGCAACGGGTGCTGGAGGCCGGGGTGTGTCCGCGCCTGATGCCGATGGACATCACCAGCCAGGTGACCCTGACCCGCGCGGGGCTGGACGCCGGCGCGGCCTGCTGCGGCTCGCCTCTATCGGCGCGCCTGGCGCGCTCGGCGGGGGCCTATATGGACTTCCACGCCCGGGTCTGGGGGACGGTCGACGCCTGCCATCCCCATGACGCCGTCGCGGCCGCCAGCCTGATCGCGCCCGAGGCCTTCACCTTCGCGCCGGCGCGATTGCGGGTGGCGGTCGACGGGGTTCGCCAGGGCCGAATCGACCGCATCGACGGCGCGCCCAACGCCGAGGTCTGCGTGGGCGTGGATGTCGCGGCGATCGAGCGGCTGATTCTGACGGCGCTTTTCGGCCAGGCCGCCGTCGCGGCTTAACGCGAACGAAAACGCTCCCGGCCTTGCGGCCGGGAGCGTCCAATCTTTCGGCGCGAAAATCCGCGCCGGGAGCCTGACGACCGAAGCGTTTTAGGCCGCGGCGGCCGCGGCGGCCGGGGCCGGAGCAGGGGCCTTGACCAGCGACTTGGTCAGGATGCCGATGGCGGCGTCGCGGTCGATGCGTTCGATGGCGGCGACTTCGCGCGCCATGCGGTCCAGGGCCGATTCGTAGAGCTGACGCTCGGAATAGGACTGTTCCGGCTGGTTCTCGGCGCGGTGCAGGTCGCGGACGACCTCGGCGATCGAGATCAGGTCGCCCGAATTGATCTTGGCTTCATATTCCTGGGCGCGGCGCGACCACATGGTGCGCTTGACGCGGGCGCGGCCCTTCAGGGTGGTCAGGGCCTGGCTGACGACATTGCCTTCGGCCAGCGGGCGCAGACCGGCGGTCTTGGCCTTCTTGGTCGGGACCCGCAGGGTCATTTTCTCGTGGTCGAAGGTGATGACGTAGACTTCGAGCGACATCCCGGCCACTTCCTGGGTCTCGACACCCTGGATGCTGCCCACGCCATGCGCGGGATAGACGACGTGATCGCCAACCGAGAATTCCAGACCGCTCTTGCTCATGTTCGTCCTCATCAATGCGAGCCTTGAAGGCCCGGAACGCCGTCATTCCCGATCCGTCCAATAGAGACGACCCGGCGTCCGCGAAAACTGGGCGCGGTAACCAAGCCAGGACAGGATTTGGAATGAACCTCTAAGACACCCTTCGCCTTCGATCGGGCGCGCCGGTTAAACGGCTCTTCGACAAAAAACGGACAGCCGCGAATAGCCGCGACCGTCACGCTGTCAAGGACAATAGCATAAAATTCAGCCTCATGAAAGGCTTGCGGCCGGTTCCGGCGGCGGAACGGACGGGATCAGGAGCCTTGGCCGGGCTTTTCGCTGAAGTATTTTTCGAACTTTCCCGTCTCGCGCTCGAAGTCGTCGCGGTCGGCGGGCGGCTCGCCCTTAACCGTGATGTTGGGCCAGACCTTGGCGTAGTCGGAATTGATCCGCAGCCACTTGCCGTCGGGCTCGTCCTCGGTGTCGGGCTTGATCGCGTCGACCGGGCACTCGGGTTCGCAGACGCCGCAATCGATGCACTCGTCCGGATTGATGGCCAGGAAGTTCTCGCCCTCATAGAAGCAGTCCACCGGACACACCTCGACGCAGTCCATGTACTTACATTTGATACAGGCGTCCGTGACGATGTAGGTCATCGAGAACTCGATTGGTGCTGACGGCGTTCGGCGCGGCGGTTTTCGAAGGCGCGGGCCCGCTTGTCAATGCGGCTTACTCGCCGCGGGCCCCAGGATTTCTGTCCGCCCCGTCAGAGAGCATCGCGCAACGGCCCTGGGCGCGACTTTTTGAACGCCCCGCCGCTCACCATTTCTTATCCTAAAGGACCCCATTTTGAGGTTTGAGGAAACACTCAACAAAAACAAGTCGGGAACCCGACCCCATGATGAAGACGACCGTTGACGCCGGGCGGTCGCGGCAGTCCCACGCCGGACCGCGCCCCCTGGCCGATACGCGCGCCGCCGCGTTCTGTGAGTTCATCCGTCAGTTGCCGTTCGCGGCGGCTCTGCTGGACCGCGACCTGCGCCTGTTGGCCGTGAGTCCGGACTGGGCGGCCCATGGCCTCGCGCCGGAGATGGGCTTGGGCGCGGACGCCCGTCGGACCCTGGTGGCCGCCGAGGACGTCCTGAGCCTGATGAAATGCATCAATCAGGGCGAACCGTTTTCGCGCTATTTTCCGGTCCTGGACCCTGACGGCGTCCAACACGTCTGGCGCACCGAATTCAGCGCCTGTCGCGACGCCGACGCCGCGCCCTATGCGGTGATGGTCACCGCGCGCGACGTCACCGGCT
>JAHINZ010000186.1 GCA_018895795.1 Alphaproteobacteria bacterium | reverse complement strand
GACACCGTTCAGGCCGAAGGACTGCAGGGTGTCCTTGTTGGACCGATACTGCTGTTCAAAGCCCATATCCTTGGTGCCGCTGAGGTTTTCCTGCAGCAGAACCGCCGTGGCGACGACGGGATTGTTGTCGAACGTCACCTTGTCGAAGGGCCGGTTGAACCAGTTGGTGCTATCGTTGCGGCGTTCGAACGACTTGTTCTGCGCATACAGCGCGTCAGCGGTAATCAGCAGGTTCTCAACGGGCCGATACTGCACCGCGATCTGACCATTGATGCGCTCCCGCTCGCCTTCGGCGAAGTGGTAGCGGCTGTCGTTGGGGATCGCGACCCAGACATTGCCGTTGGCCGGCGCGTTGGTGATCTGGGTGGCGCCGCCGTTGCGGACAAAGCCGTTGGCCGGGTTGATGAAGTCCGAATAGCGACGGATGTTCCAGTCGTTGGACGTGGCGGCGCGGCTGGTGAAGTTGCGCTTCTGGTAGCTGCCGAACAGGCTGACGCCGAACTTTTCGGAATCGTCCATCCAGTTGAGCAGGCCCGAGACTTCCGGCGTGATCTTGTCGGCGCCCACGAGGGTCTTGTCAGCGCCTTCGTCATAAACGGCCTTGGCGCCGATACTGCCGCTGAAGCCGGTCTGATGCGCTTCAAGCGGGCGACGGGTCTTGACGTTGATGGTGGCGCCGATGCCGCCCGAAGGGATCGCCGCGCGACCCGTCTTATAGACTTCCAGCGTGGTGACGCCTTCCGACGCCAGGTTGGAGAAGTCGAAGGAGCGGCTGGTGCCGGCGGCGAAATCCGCCGACTGGTCGCCGCCGACCGTGGCGACATTGGCGGCGGGCATGGTCCGGCCGTTCAAGGTCACCAGGTTGAACCCGCCGCCGAAGCCGCGAACCGTGACCTGCGAGCCTTCGCCGTTAGTGCGGTCGATCGACACGCCGGTGATCCGCTGCAGCGATTCAGCCAGGTTGGTGTCGGGGAACTTGCCCATGTCTTCAGCGGAAATCGCGTCGACGACGCCGCTATTGGAGCGCTTGATCGCGATCGAACGCTCCAGCGAAGCCCGAATGCCTGTGACAATCACCTCTTCCACCACCTGGTTGTCGGTGGCTTGCTGAGCAAAAGCGTGCCCCGCCCCCAGCATGGCTGACAGCGCTATCAATGATACAGATGTCGAGAGCCGACGTTGCCGCTTCATGGTTGTTTCCCCGCAGAATGCACCCCAATGGATTGAGGCGTGTTTGTTTTTAATCGTCGGTGTCAAAAATCATTTCAGGCCGGACATGTAGTCCGATCCAACGCCTTGTCGCCGACGACATCGGTAGCGGTAACATCGGTATATGGCGGCGGTCAAGCGAAGAGGTGGCCAGAAACTGAATTTTGACAGCGCTGTTTATAGCCTATTTACTGGCATAAAGCGCTTTTTGTAGCAAGGACGCTGAAAAGCTACTTTTTGTCGGTCCGGAAAAATTTGACGACTCGGAGGGCTCCGCGCTCATCGCTGAATTGACCGCCCAACCCGCCGATGGTAGCGCTACCCAACGAGATTCCGACCATCAGCCCTTCGCGTCGCCGCCTCCCCCTCGAGAAAAGGCCGCCCACTTTGAAGGCCTCCTTCCCCGGTCGAACGCCCTCGATTTTCTGGGCTTCCAAGACACCCGATGTCGCGAAGCGCGGCGGCGCGCCGCGCCTCGCGACTAACATTTTGACGTTTTGGAAAATTTCATGACCATCCGCACGTCGCCGCGCGCTCTTGATCGTCGTCAGCTCCTGGTTGGCGGGGCTGGTCTTGCCGCGGCGACGCCTGCGATCCTCCGCGCGGCGGAACCCTCCGCCGAGCCGGTGATCGTCGAGACGGCCGAAGGGCGCCTGCGCGGTCAGCGGGTCGACGGCGTCGAGATCTTCCGGGGCGTCCCCTATGGCGACAGCGTCGCCGGAGCGGCCCGGTTCAAACCGGCGCGGCCGGCCCCTTCCTGGACCGGGTTGCGCGACGCGATCCGACTGGGCGCCCCGTCGTTGCAACACCCCGAGACCGTGTACGGCGTGGACGAGCCGAGCCCCGCCGAGGATTGCCTGGTTCTCAATATCTGGAAGCCGGCCGGCGGCGGCCAGGGCCGTCCGGTCATGGTCTACAGCCATGGCGGCGGCTTCACGACCGGCTCGGCGGGAAGCGCCGTCCAGGCCGGGAGTCGTCTGGCGCGCGACCATGACGTGGTGGTCGTCGCCACCAACCATCGACTGGGCCTGCTGGGCTATCTGTATCTGGAGGAGTTGGGCGGCCAAGCCTATGCGGGCTCGGGCAATCAGGGCTTGTCCGACATCGTTCTGGCGCTCAAGTGGGTGGCGCGCAACATCGCGGCGTTCGGCGGCGATCCCGGCAATGTCATGCTGTTTGGCGAGTCCGGCGGCGGCGCCAAGACCGCCTGCCTGTACGCCATGCCCTCGGTCGCGCCGTTGTTCTCGAAGGCCGCGATCCAGAGCGGGCCGGCGGTGCGCATCGGCACGCGCGACGCCGCCGCCGCGACCACGCGCCTGCTGCTGACCGAACTCGCCATCCCCCCAAGCGACTGGCGGCGGTTGCTGGACGTCCCAGCGCCGCGCCTGCTGCAGGCCCAGGACGCCCTGGCCAAGCGCGCGACCGGTGGTACGGGTCACGGCTGGCGCGGCATCGAGACCGTGGGCCCCGGCTTCTATGGTCCGGTGATGGATGGAGCGCTGCTGCCCCACCACCCCTTCGATCCCGCCGCCCCCGCCTCGGCGCGTGACAAACCACTGATGATCGGCTGGCTGGATAACGAGGCGGCGTTCTTCGCCTGGCAGAACAAGGACGCCGGGGCTTTCAGCCTCGACGCCGAAGGCCTGCGGCGGCGCGTGACCGAAAAGTTCGGCGACCAGGCCGATGCGATCCTGAGCACCTATCGCGCCAGCCGCCCCGGCGCCTCGCCAACGGATCTCTATCTGGCGATCGCCAGCGCCGCGGATATGGGATCGGGCTCGATCGTCACCGCCGAGCGCAAGGCCGCCGAGGGCGGCGCCCCGGCTTACTATTATAATCTGGCCTATCGCTCGAACATCAAGCCGCCGGGCTCGGACTATGAGCTGGGCGCCATGCACGCCAGCGACATTCCGCTGGTGTTCAATCAGGTCGGACCCACCACCACCCTGGCCGGCAGCCGCCCCGACCGCGCCCTGGCCGCCGCCAACGCCAGCGCCCTGTTCGCCAGTTTCGCCCGCGACGGCCGCCCGTCGGCGCCGGGCCAGCCCGCCTGGCCGGCCTATGACCTGAAGCGGCGCGCGACCATGGTCATCGACGTGGCGTGCACGGTGGTTGACGATCGGTTCGGCGCCGAGCGCCGGCTCTGGGAAACCCTCGAGCGGGCGGACGGCCGCCGGCCGCCCGCGTCCTAGCGCTTGGCCTGCGTCAGGGCGTTGGCCGAGTTGACCAGCTGGATATAGCTGGCGCCGACATTGATCACGTACTCGTTCTCGCCCCAGAAAAATGGCCAGTCTTCCTTGTTCTCCGGCAGGTCGGGCTTGATGACCAGCACGCCGGGAACCACGCCGCCGGCGATAAAGCTGAAATCGGCGCGGTTGTTGCCGTAGGCCACTTCCTTGGACTGCGTCCCCACCGCCGAGACCAGCGACAGGTTGGATCCGGGGTGCGCGCCATACACGAAGTCGAGGGCGCGGAAGACGCCGTCGGCCTTGACGATGTCAGGGAAGGCCATGTGCAGAGCGTAGTGCGTGAGGCCGATCTCCACCACCTGCCCCGAACCCGCCCAACCGCCTTCGGTGATCAGCACGCCGAAGGGGTTGGCGGCCGCCATCTGGTCGGCCTGGGCGGCGAAGGCCCGCACCGCCGGCTCCATCCGCGCCTTGTAGGCGGGCGACATGAAGGGGATGGCCTGGGCCGCGGTCTGGGCGTTGGCGGCGAACCGGGCCTCGACCTGGGGCCAGAGGGCGTCGATGCGCTGGGCGTATTTCGCGTCCTTGGTGGCGATCAGCAACTCGACCGCCGCGGCGAATTCCTCGTCGACCAGATCGCCGCCCGTGGTGTTGCCATGTCGGAACAGATCGGGCGCGTGAGTGTGCTCCTCGTCCCAAACGCGACGGGCGATCGTCAGGCTCTCGTCGGCCAAAGCGTCGTCATGGCCGCGCAGGGCGCGGCTGGCGGCCGCCAGGGCGGCGATCGAGCCATAGTTCAGCGGCGTCGACTTGTTGGTGAAGGCCCAGCGATCATCGGGCGTTCCGCTGCGGTCCCCCTGGACCCGGCCGGAGGCCAGGCCGGGATCATAGACCAGCCCGTCGGTCTTGCTGACAGCGTCGCCGAGGTGGGTGTACTGGCCGACATCGGGCTCGACGATGCCGTTCAGCGCATGCCCCACCGCCCGAAACTGGGCCACCAATTGCAGGGCGCCGTGGCCGATCTGCTGGACAAGATCGGGCTGACCGTCCGGGACATGCATCTCCACGTGGCGCCGGGCCTGGTCGATGGTGGTCTGGTCGCGCGTGAGACCGAACTTCTCCCAGGTTTCGACCATGGTCCGGATCACATTGTACTGGGTCTGGGTGCGGATATCGAAGTCGCCCGCGTCATACCAGCCGCCGACATTCAGGCCGGGAATGTGCTCCATCGGCTTGAAGCGCGTGTCGGTCGTCGGGCCCTGAGCGTAGAGGTCGAGATGCTCATGGTTGATCGGCGCCTGCAGAGCGTCGTCGCGGTGGCTGTCGCCGTGCCAGACGCGATAGGCCTCGTTGACGAACATGTGGTCCATCGCCACCGGGAAATAGACATCCAGCGTGGGGAACCAGGCGTCGGCATAGACGGCGGGATCGATCCGGAATGGGGGAGACCGCGCGGCGCCGTAGGCGATCACATAGGCCCCCGGCGTTTTCACCGCGCTGAAGTCGAAGGTGGCGTAGTCGTAACGCAGATACTTGCCCCACGGCTTGACCGCGCCTTCCAGCGCCGGAACATAGTCGCCCTTGTCGGTCAGCCGCAGCAGCCTGGCCGGCGGCCGCGCGCCATCGTTGCGGTCCAGCTCGAGGACCGCGACCTTCTTCTGGTCCGGCGCATAGCCCAGCTGAGAGTTGGCGATCATCGGCGGTCGCACCCAGCCCGCGTCGGCCTGGGCCGTGACCGTCCACTCCAGCACCCGCCCGGTCCTGCCGGCCGGGATCTCGCCGCGCAGCACGTACCAGCCGTTCTGGGCCTGGTTGCGGCCGTCATACAGCGACACCCGCCCCGTCCCGGCCTCGACCTTCACCCGGCGCGCGCCATCCTCGGGGGCCAGGACGATCTGGCGACCGCTGGCCAGGGGCAGCGGCTCGGCGCGCCCTTCAGGGCCGACCGCCGGGGCCATGTCGCTGCTGGGGTACAGCGGAAACAGGCCGGGCTTGCCGTCGACCATGTAGGTCTTGCGGAAATAGGCGGACGGCAGGAATTCCAGATTGAACCCGGCCCTGCCCTCCAGCGCCGCCGGCAGGGCCTTGTCGAGATTGATGCTCAACACCACGCCCTCGCCGCGCGGCTCGGCCCGGATGACATAGCGAAAGCCGTATTCGGCGTATTCTAGGGTGGCCTCGATCACGCCGGTGGCGGGATCGACCTTGCGATCGAGCAGCTTGCCGATCGGATCCCACTGGCCGGGTGTCGGGCTGAGGCGGACATCGCCATTGGTGGCGGTGCGAACATCGCGTTGGATCAGCTCGACGCCGCTGATCTTGGCGTCGCTGAACAGGCTGTCGTACCAGTTGTTGAAGACCAGCACATTGACCCCGCGGG
>JAHINZ010000185.1 GCA_018895795.1 Alphaproteobacteria bacterium | reverse complement strand
CGGACCGGCCTTCCGATGCACCGAAATCCGTCAACGCGGTCCCGCGACCGTCAAAGATCCGTGCGCCTACGCAGCGCCGTGCCTTGTAAGTCGGCGCATGCTGCTGGCCGAGCAAGCGTGGCGCGAAGCCCTAAGATCCCAAACCGTGGCCGACCTGGTTGCGGGCTTTGACGACGAGATGGATCCTCGCAACCTGGTCTCCGGTAGGGCGTGGCTGGCGCCAAGACTCCGATAAGCGACCCTCAGTGAGGCCCTGCGGCTACGCGTCTTCGCGATTTACGGGCGAAGGGGACGCGGCGAGGCCGCATCTCCAAGAGGGCAGCGCGACATCTACTAATTCAGCAACGCCAAGGCCGAACGGAAGCCGAGCGCGTCGCCGTCAGGCGACGCCGCTGAGTTCGCGTGACGAAGCCGGCCCAGATGGGATAATGGCGGTTATCACGCAAATGACGCCGCTGGGCGCGAAGTCGATCGCGGCGTCGCCGCCCAGGGCGGCCGAGAGGCTGCGTTCGATCAGTCGAGATCCAAAACCGCGGTGCAGGGGTTGAGTCACGACGGGGCCGTCCTTTTCCTCCCATTTGAGGCGGATCACATCGGCCTCTAGGGTCCAGAGGATACTAAGCCTGCCCGCTTGCGTCGAAAGCGCGCCATACTTCACTGCGTTGGTAGCCAGTTCCTGCAAGGCCATCGCCATGGCCAGCGCCATGCTCGGCTCAAGCCGGACCTCTGGACCGCCGGTGACGATCCGAGCCGTGTCCGCGCCGACATAGGGCGATATGGCCAGTGTCGCGATTTCGTGCATTTCCGCCCCTTCCCAGCTTTCGCGGGTCAGGACGTCATGGGCCAGCGAAAGGGCGATGAGGCGCTCTTCCAGCGCGGCGCGAGCGTCGGCAACCGTTGCCGCGGAACGCAGGGTTTGGGCGGCAATGGACTGGACGGTGGCCAGCGTATTCTTGACCCGATGGTTCAGCTCGTTGACCAGCAGGCTTTGCTTTTCGTCCGCTGCGCGCTGCTCGGTCCGGTCGCGAAGAATTTTTAGAAACCCGATGAGTTGACCGTCGTCGCGACGGAGCGGCGTCATCAAGGTATGGGACCAGAAAGCCGTTCCATCCTTGCGCAGGTGCCAACGCTCTTCCTCAGTCCGGCCGTCTTGCAGGCATAGCGCCCGCTCTCGATCATCGGCCTTGAGGGCCTGGTCTTCCTGGCTCCAGATCGCCGGAAAGGTCCGCCCGATCAGTTCGGTCGCCTGCCAGCCCAGGATCTGCTGAGCGCCGGCGTTCCAGATCGTCACGTTCTGCTCAAGATCGGTGGCCATGATCGCATAGTCGCGGACGCCTTCGAGGATCAGGCGGTAGCGCTCGTCACTTTCCCGATGCGCGGCTTCAACCGCCAGGGCCGACTTGGCTTCGGCCACTTCCCTGGCTTGCGTGTAGGTCGCCGTCAGGTCGGTGAGCACGCCGCAGAGAAATGGGCCGTCCTGCGAGTCCATTTGGGTCAAGGAGAGCTGAGCGACAAAGGCCTCGACATTGTCCGCACGTTGCAGGGTCAGCTCGGCCTTGCCGCCCTCGCTGAGCAGTCGGTGCAGGTCGACCAGTGACTCCGGCCTGACGAACGGCCGAAGACCCGTGGCGATCAGGGTGCTTGGCTCGACGCCCAGCGCGTCGGCGAGGGCGCGATTAGCGTACAGCAACGCGCCGTCCCGGCTGACCATCAGGGCGCCTTCGGTCATCTGCTCGATCAGAAGACGGTAAGAGCGGTCGGCCGTCTCGAGCGTGTAGACCTTGCGGTTGTCGGGGCCACCGACCACCACGGCGTCCACCTCACCGTTACGGATCGCCTCTAACGTTTCTAGCGCCTCGGCAAGTTGCAGCCGAAGACCTTGAACCTCCAAGTCAAGCGGCGGCGCGTGGACGAGACTACTTTGATCCATCGCCGGGGCCGCCTTTCGCCGGCAGGCCCAGGCCGCGCAGCACACGGTCGGTATCGGAGAGGTCGCCGATCATCCGCTGCACAGGTTCGGGCTGTAGTTTGATCAGGGTCGGCGCGGCGAGGATCTGATGCTCACTCGCCGCTTCCGGATTTTCGTACATGTCGACGACTTCCAGGTCGTAGCGGTCCGGCAGTTCGCTTTCCAGCACCCGCCGCAGGTTCGCGATCGCCTGCGTGGACCGCTGCGTCGAGCCGGTGACATAGAGCCTCAGCACGTGTCTAGGATGGTCGGTGTTGTTGTCGGGACGGGTCATGACGCGGGCCTGCTGTAGTCTAGTCCGATGAGGAATTTCTCGGGATCGGCCAGTGTGCCGATCATGCCCTTGAGCGGTGGCGGCAGGCTGCTAAACAAGGTGGGGACGGCGATAATCTGGTCTTGGGCCGCAAGCTCGGGATTCTCGGCCAAGTCGAGCACCTCGATCTTATCGCGGCCCGCACCTGCAGCGTCCGACAGCGGGGGTGGGGGCGACGTCATGTGGTCGCCCCGCGACGGGTCGCCGCCGCCGACCGGCTCGCGGTCAGGGTCTGTTCCTTGCGCTCGTCGACGGTTTCCAACGCAAGCAATTCCGCCTCCTCGCGCTGCAGCGCCTCGCGGGTCTCGGCGATGTGGCGTTCGGCGGCGCTCTTCTTCTCCCTGAACTCACGCGTGCGGCGGTTGACCTCGTCTCGGCGCTCGAGGGTCGCCGCCTCTTCTTGCGCCTCCTGTACGATCCGGGCGCTGCCCGTCAGCACGCCGTTGGGCCCGATATAGGGCTCTATCAAGGTGACACCGTCGGAGCCGAGGCGGTATTCTCGGATCTGATTGGAGTGGCTCATGCCACGCGCCTTGAGCACGAACAGGCCGCGATTGCGTTCGCCGTTAGCCTCCAGGTCGTGCAGCCCGATCCAGACATCCATCAGCGAGGACAGGCTTTGTTCGTTGCGGTCGTCCTTTTCGCCGTTGACCAGATTGTTGAAGACCACCGTGATGCCCTTCACCTTGAGGTAGTCCACCAACCTCAGCAGCGTTGCGTGGATCTCGCTTTCGGAGCCGCGGAACGCGGAAATCGGATCAACGACGACGACCGCTGGATTGAAAACATCGATCTGCCGGATCATCAGCACCAAGTGCATCTCGAGGCCAAAGAGGCTCGGCCGAGAGGACTCAAAGCGCAGCAGACCGGCGTCGACATGCGCGCCCAGATCCAAGCCGACGGACCGCATGTTCCGCACGATCTGTTCGGGAGATTCCTCAAAGGAGAAATAGATCGCCCGCTTCCCCGCAAGGCAGGCGGCGTTGACGAAGTTGGATCCAAAGGTGGTCTTGCCGGTTCCCGAAGGGCCCGACAGTAGTACGCTAGAGCCGCGGTAGTATCCCCCAACACCCAGCATGGCGTCGATGCCGCCGATACCGCTGGACACGACTTCATCTGAAATCGAGTGTGAAAGCCCGGCCGAGGTCACCGGCAGCACGCTGATGCCGCCCTTGTCGATCAGGAACGGATATTCATTGGTGCCGTGGGCCGAGCCTCGGTACTTCATGACTCGCAAGCGTCGCGTGGTGATCTGCTCATCGACCCGGTTGTCGAGCGCAATTACACAGTCGGAGACGTACTCTTCCAGGCCGTGGCGGGTCAGTTGGCCTTCGGCGCCGCGCTCAGCCGTGATCACTGCGGTGACCCCGCGATCCTTTAGCCATTGGAAAAGCCGGCGAAGCTCCGCGCGGAGCACGGGGCCATCGCCCAGGCCCGAAAACAGCGCTTCCAGCGTGTCCAGGACAACGCGTTT
>JAHINZ010000184.1 GCA_018895795.1 Alphaproteobacteria bacterium | reverse complement strand
TCATCCTGCTCTTTCGCAGCTTCAGGCGATCGGATTTCGCCTGGGCTCTGGACGGACTGGACCGCTTGCGCTCACGTTAGCCTCCGCCACCAGCGCGGCCCCGCGCCACCTCGTCCCTTGCGTCCGCGAGATCTCCTTGGCCATGGCCCGCGACACCCCCTCGACGCTACATCAGCGCATCCGAACCGATATCGGCGAGCGCATCCGATCGGGCGCCTGGCCGCCGGGCCATCGGATCCCCTTCGAGCACGAACTGATGGCGCAGTACGGCTGCTCGCGGATGACCGTGAACAAGGCGCTGTCGCCGCTCGCCGAGCGGGGCCTGATCATCCGCCAGCGCGGGGCGGGCTCCTTCGTCTGCCACCCCAGGGTCCATTCCGTGGTCCTGGATATCCCTGACATCCAGGCCGAGATCAGCGGGCGCGGCGCGGCCTATCGCTACGAACTTCTGTCACGCCAGCTGCGGCGGCCTGATCGCGTCGAAATGACCAAACTCGACCTGACCGCCTCGAGTAGGGTTCTGGCCTTGACGTGCCTGCATCGCTCCAACGAGCGCCCGTTCGCGCTGGAGGAACGGGTGATCAATCTGACGGCCGTGCCCGACGCCGCGGAGGCAGATTTCTCAAGGGCGCCGCCGGGGGCCTGGCTGCTCGGGACGGTCGCTTGGACCGAGGCCGAGCATCGCATCAGCGCCGTCAACGTCTCGCGCTTCACGGCCAATTTGCTTGGCATAAACGCCAGCGCGGCTTGCTTGGCGTTGGAGCGGCGCACGTGGCGAGGTGATGACCAGATCACCTGTGTTCGGCTGCTATTCCCAGGTGAAGTCTACGATCTGATGGCGCGGTTTTCGCCAACGCCGACGGGCGTTTGACATCACAGACTCTCTCCTACCCAAGCAAGACGTGCTTGGCGCAACTGGGCGCGCGATCAGAGTTCAGGCTGCGATTCCCCAAAATGGCAGCAGATTGCTGCCAACTTGAGATCAGAGGGCTCGTTCGGCACTTGTCGCCGCGCATTCAGGTTGTCGAGGTCGCTTCAGCCTCCATTCAGCCCCCAGCTTCTTATCGGGCTTTACCTAGACAAGCAGCGAGACCGTAGGAGAACGTTGTGACGCCTTGCGTCGGCGAGGCTTCTTTATAGAAATCTCGAACGAGTAGTTCCCACCCGTATCCAACATGGCGCGGCACCCGGCGCGCTTCCGGACACGGACGCGGACGAGGACGACTGGCCCAGCCCTGTAACCACCTGTCTGCGAGCGGCGGCGGCTCCTGCTGGCTTATCAGCGATGCGTTAGTTTGCGCTGCGCTTAGGGCAGGGGGCCTAAAAGCTCATCGAGGACAGAGCTGAGATGGGTCTCGATCACCCTTAGCTCCTGGATGGTTATAGGAACGCCATCGGGCCAGTCATCGGTGACCACGATCACTACCGGCGCTCTTCTCGAACGTTGCTTCGGACCGCTCACGGTGCGGGTCGTAGGTTTTTCGGGTCCTTTGGCCAATTGACCGTCCCTCACTCAAGATCAGCTGGTGCGCTGTTCTGAGACGTCTCAAACGCTCATGGGAGACAGTCACTGGATGAAATTTGATCGGCGAGTCCGCGCGGAACATCGCACTGCCAAGCCGTGCCTTAGGCTTTCAGCGCCTTGGAAAATATCGGGACCTGGGACGTGACTGGATCGAGCGCGTCGGCTTCCGCCAGCGCCCAAGTTGCCCACGCCATGAGGGACTGCGTCGCATCTGATCGGGCGAGAGCTGCGGCCACGAAGCCCCGGACGTCTTGGGCGGCGCGCCATTCGGCGGCTTGGGTAAGCAGATGTTGGCGCCCCTGTTGTGGGAAGGCGATCGGGGGATCGGGTTGCTTCCTGGGCTCGCCCCGTCGCCTTTCCATCGTTTGAGCCAGTTGCTCCCTGTACTGAAGTTGTCGGGCATGAGCGCGCGCGGCCTCCGCCCGAAACTCCGCTTCGCCGGCCACCAGGATTTCCAGGGCCACGGCGGACAGGCGCTCTTCAAGCGGATCGTCGGCGACATCTTCCCAGAAGACCTGGTAGCCGTCCGCGCGGCCTGTACTCGGCCCGATCATCAGCCTCAAGGTGTCGGCAGGGCCTTGTCGGACTTGCCACTGGCCTTGCCTGTCCGGCTCCGCCAACGGGTGGTCCAGGCGAAGCGGAACTCGAGTATCGCCGACGAGGACGGAGACATCCCGGCCAGCCTTGCCGCGAACCTCAATGCGGGCCCGCGCCTTGGCCATGCCCAGGCCTAGGCTGTTGAGGATTCTCAAGCGCCGTTTCTCGAACCCGCTTTCAAAGAGCGGCTTGTTCCAGGGGGAGGCCGACTTATCCGATCGCTGGCGTGCGGTGCGCTTCTGGTCCTCCTGGAGGATTTGGCGCAACCCGGCCCATGGGCTGGACAGGTCGCGCACGTGTTTGACCGAGCCCAATCGCGCCTGCGATCGGGCGCGCACGCTCTCCAGGGACTCTTCAAAGCGTGGTGGTTTCGGGAGGGGCTGAGCCAGTTGCGCTTCCGGCGTCGCCCGCGAGGCTTGATAGTCTAGCTCGCCGATCCGCAGCATCTCGTTTGCGCCGGGCGTGCGGCAGGGCAGGGGAATGGGCCTGGTCGGCTGCCCGGCCGCGAGTTTGGTCCAGTAGTCACGATATGGAACCGGGACGTCGCCGCTCATGCAGGCTTTCTTGATCGCGACCTCGGGCACGCCAAGCCGCTGCGCAGCGGCCTTGATCGGTTCAGACCAGAGCAAGTCGTAGAGCTCTTGCCGACTCAGAGCTTCGTCCATTTTGCTCCTCGCGCTGTTCTGGGAGGGAGGCGACCAAGGCTGCGGCCCATGGGTCGTACCGTGAGGCGAAATGCCGATGGCGTTCGCGATAGATCGTGAATGATGCGGAAGGTTCTCGAAAGATATCGAGAGGAGGTTTAAGGTATTTGTCGCGACTTAGCGCGAATTCGATCCATGCGCGCCGCTATATGTCAAGCGGCCGAATTTCTGAGTGAATTCAAAACGCTAATATTTGGCGGTATTGATCACAGGTATACACGAACGCGTGATCATTGAAATCCAATAAATTCAATAGCTTGAGATAAATACTAGAATTGAGTGGGAATGACGGCAATATAGTACCGCATCGGCCAGCTTTGAATCCGTCGTCGGGGGCGAGCCTGGCTGACCCGACACAAGCGATGCGCGCCTTTGCAAGGTCGTGTGATCTGGAGAGAGGCTCGCTGGCAATTCGGAGTCACAGCGGCCTCCCGGCGATGGTCTTGGCTTTGATCGACAATTTCCCACGAGCCTCACGCGACATGAGGTCCTCGGAGGCGAGCGTTGATTGGCCGCCGGGGCCGTCCCCTACCGCCGGCGCCTTCCGCAGAGACGCGGGTGCGTAATAAATGCACAGAACCTGTGATGTCCTTGATCGTCCAGCGGCTTGGGTTTCCGCCTGGGAGGTGTGGCCCTAGGCATCCTTCATGCGTGTCCTCGTCATCGACCCCGATCCCGCGCGAGCCGCCCTGGTTGCCGAGGGCCTGCTGGGCATCGATCCGCTCGAGGTGAGGCAGGCGGCGCTTTTCGACGAACGGGAGGTGGCGGCCTTTGCGCCCGATGTGGTGGTCATCGCGGCCGATAGTCCGGACCGCGACACCCTCGAGAGCTTGCGCGAGGTCACGCATGGCAATTCTCGCCCGGTGGTCATGTTCGTCGACCGCTCTGAACCGGGCCTTGCCGAGCAGGCCGTGCGGGCGGGAGTGGCGGCCTATATCGTCGATGGCCTGGCTCCGGCGCGCGTGCGACCGATCCTGGACGTGGCCATGAGCCGCTTCGCCCTGACCCAGCAATTGCGGGGCGATCTGGCCAAGGCCAAGGCGGATCTGGAGTCGCGCAAGATCGTCGAGCGGGCCAAGGGCTTGTTGATGAAGGAGCGGGGCCTTGACGAGGACGGCGCCTATCGTCTGTTGCGCAAGCTGGCCATGGACAAAGGGCGGCCGATCGGCGCCGTGGCCGCCGATCTGATGGCTTTCGCGGGTATTCTGAGAGGAGACGCCTCGTGAGCGGTCTGGCCGATCTGCGCCTGGGCTTCATCCCCCTGACGGACTGCGCGCCGCTGGTAGTGGCCAAGGCTCTGGGCTTCTTCGCCGAGGAAGGGCTGGAGGTCAGCCTCAGTCGCGAAGCCTCGTGGGCGACAATTCGCGACAAGGTCACCGTGGGGGCCCTGGACGGGGCGCACATGCTGGCGCCGATGGCCTTGGCCTCGACCTTTGGGGCGGCGGACGACGCGGCGGCGATGATCGCGCCGATGGCCCTGAACCTGAACGGCAGCGCCATCACGGTGTCGACGGCCCTGGCGGAGGCCTTGCGCCAGATCGATCCCGAGGGCATGGCCCAGCGGCCGGTCACGGCGCGTCCGCTGGCGCGGCTGCTGGAACAGCGCCGGGCGCGCGGTGAGCCGCTGCTGACCTTCGCCGTGGTCTTCCCCTATTCGATGCACGCCTACGAGGTGCGCTACTGGATGGCCCAGGCCGGGATCGATCCGGACCGGGACATCAAGCTGGTGGTCACGCCGCCGCCGCGCATGGTCGAGCAACTGCGATCGGGCGGCATAGACGGGTTTTGCGTTGGCGCGCCCTGGAACGCGGTGGCGCTGCAAGAGGGGCTGGGCGAGGTGTTGATCAAGGCCTCGGAGTTCTGGCCCGGCTCGCCCGACAAGGTGTTCGGGGTCAAGGCTCAGTGGGCCGCGACCCATCCAGACGAGCTTCGCGCCGCTCTGAGGGCGATCATCCGGGCGTCGGCCTGGGCCGATGATCCAGCCCATCGTCAAACGCTTGTGGAACTGCTGACCCTGCCAGAGCACATCGGCGCATCCGCCGAGGCGATCGCCTGGGCGCTGGGCGACGAGATCGTCTTTCATGACGGGGCGGCGGGCCTGCCGCGCCGGGAGCACGCGCTTTGGTTTCTGTCGCAAATGGCGCGCTGGGGTCAGGTCGAGGCAGAGCAGGACCTTGGGCGTGTGGCCGACCTTGTCTATCGCCCGGACCTTTTTGAGGCGGCGGCGATCTCGCTTGGACCTGTCATCGAGCCCACGGGCGCGTTCTCGGATGCTGCGAAAGCGCCGTCCATGGTCCTGTTCGATGGCCTGGAATTCACCCCCGAAGCGGCAGGGCCCTATGCCGCGGGCTTTCCGATCACCCGCTTGAGGGCCTGACAGGGCAGGGCGCCGCCGCCCTTCAGGCCGCACAATCGCGCGGAATACGGGCATGGTCCTGCTGAAACCTGCTGTTATGCTGTGCAAAAACGCGCCGATTACAGAGCGCTGCCGGCGAGAACGCCGTTTTTCGATTGTCGGCGGTCAGCGGTCGCCCCCTTGCTGACGGCGACACGCGGGACAACGAAGTTCCGCGCTGGCCCGAGAGGGCCGCCGACGGTGATGAAATCGTCGGTATGGAATGGACAACGACGTCCGGAGAGATCGCTCACGCGGTCTCGCCGGGCGTTTTTTTTTGGCCTTGGGGGATGAAGGCATGAAAGCAACGACGAGAGAACTGGCCCTGCTCGCAAGCGCGGCGGGCCTGATCTGGAGCGGGGCGGCAAGCGCCCAGACGCGCCCAGACCCTGTTCCGGCTCAAACGGTTGAGGCTGGGCCCGTCGAACCAGCCGCGTCTGAAGCCGCTCCGGCCGAAGCCGTACCGGGCGAGGGCGCCGACGCGGGCGAGCCTCCAGCTCCGTCGCCGCCGACGGTCAGCGACCAGATCGCCGCGGGTAAGCTCATCCTGGAGGTCCGCGCTCGCTACGAGAGCGTCGACCAGACTCGCACCGCCACCCTCAAGGACAAGGGCTCGGCTTTCACCATCCGCACCCGACTGGGCTGGGAAACGGCTGACTTCTTGGGGCTCAGGGGCCTGGTGGAGTTCGAGGACGTTCGCCAGGCTGGGCCCGAGCACTACGCCGTCAACGTGCCCGGCGCCGCGACCGCCCCGCTGAATGGCGCGGACAAGGCTCGCTATCCGGTGGTCAATGATCCGGAGGTCACCGAGCTGAACCGCCTGCAACTGAGCTGGACGCCCAGCGCGGCGGTTCAGGTCACGGCCGGCCGCCAGCGCATCCTGCTCGACGACCAGCGCTTCGTGGGCAATGTCGGCTGGCGCCAGGACGAGCAGACCTTCGACGCGATCCGCGCCGATATCGCCCTGGGCCGGGTCAAGGCGACCTATGCCTATGTCACCCATATCAACCGCATCCTGGGCGAGCTGAAGGACTGGGATTCGGACAGCCATCTGCTGAACGTCACCTGGTCGCCGGCCGAGGCCCTGCGCCTGCAGGGCTTCGTCTACGCGCTGGATTTCGGCAACTCAGCGGTCAATTCGTCGATCACCAAGGGCGTCAAGGCCTCGGGCAAGACCTGGGTCAGCCTGTTCCAACTGGCCTATAACGCCACCTATGCCCGGCAGTCGGACTATCGGGGGAACACCGCCAATTTCGACCTCGACTATATCGGAGGCGACGTCGCGGCGACCTTCGACATCTACACCATCAAGGCCGGCTACGAGTCGCTGGAAGGCAATGGGACGCGCGGCTTCACTACGCCGCTGGCGACGGTCCACGCCTTCCAGGGCTGGAGTGACGCCTTCGTGTCGCTCGGCGGCAACAAGAGCTTCGTCGACGGCATCGAGGACGCCAACCTCACCTTCAACGCCAAGCCGCGGTTCAGGCGGACCTACTTCTTCAACAGCGACGTGCTGGTCCGCTACCACGACTTCAACGACCAGAAGACCGGCGCTGACCTGGGTCGGGAGTGGGACGTCCAACTCACCGCCGCGATCACCCCCAAGCTCTCGATCCAGCTGAAATATGCCGACTTCAAGCGCGAGGCGACCGTCCCCTTGGGCACGGCCGGGCCGCCGCCGTCGCGGACCAAGGGCTGGATCACCCTCGAATACAAACTCTGAACCCCAGCGGGATCGAAGATCATGACCAAGACCGACAAGACCATCGCCGGCTCTGAAATGAGCCTCACCCGCCGCAACGCCCTGCTGGGCGCGGCCGCCACCGTCGCCGCCGTCAAGGCCGCCTTCCCGGCCGGGGCCCATGCCGCCGGCGCGGGTCCTGAAGTGGCCAAGGCCCGGCTGGGCTTCATCGCCCTGACCGACTCCTCGCCCCTGATCATCGCCAAGGAAAGGGGCCTGTTCGCCAAGCACGGCCTGCCCGACATCGAGGTGGTCAAGCAGGCCTCGTGGGCCGCCACGCGCGACAATCTGGTGCTGGGTTCGGGCGGCGGCGGCATCGACGGCGCGCATATTCTCTCGCCCATGCCGTTGCAGTTCACCCTGGGCGTCCAGACCGGCGGCAAGCCGCTGCCGATGTACATCCTGGCCCGCCTCAACACCAACGGTCAGGGCATCTCGGTGGGCAATGACCTCAAGTCGGTGCAGGTGGGGCTCAACGCCGCCGGCGCCAAGGCCCGGTTCGCGCAGCTAAAGGCGGCCGGCAATATCGCCAAGGTGGCCATGACCTTCCGAGGCGGCACCCATGACCTGTGGCTGCGCTACTGGCTGGCCGCCGCCGGGATCAACCCGGACGTCGACGTCTC
>JAHINZ010000183.1 GCA_018895795.1 Alphaproteobacteria bacterium | reverse complement strand
TCACCGGAAGTTCCTGTTGAGCTTCAAGCGCGGCGAACCCGACTGGACGCTCGTTGACCTGCCGGGTGTCGCCCAACTCCCCGCCGTAAAATGGCGTCAGATCAATCTGGACAAGGCCCCCAATCGCCAGGCGCAATTGGCCAACCTTGAAGCGGTGCTCAGCGGCGACCACTAGCGACAACACCGCCGCCGACGCCCCGGCGCATCTGTATCGGTTCAGATCAGCTCACGCCCTGCTCGACGGCTTGGCCGAGCTTGAGAACCCACAGTCGCCATGGCGCGCCATGAAGGGGTCTGGCCAGCCGCTTTCGCGTCCGGCTTCCCCCGATCAGGAGAGCGGCCGGCGGTCACGCTCGGTCCCGCGGCTTTCGCCGCTCCTACGGGCGCGACGCCGCGCGGGCGACCCCAAAGACAAGATTTGGGGATCGCCGCCGGCCGCTCGACGCCGCCTCCCGCCACGCGCAGGCGCGGGCTCCTGTGCAGGCTTCATTTTTACCAAGGCATAGCCGCTTGGCGGCCCTGTCGGGGTTGACTGACGCTCTGGGCCGAGGGCTTGAGGCTCCGCCCTCAGGGCGCCGTGGATGGGCTTACAGCCAGATCCTTGGGCTGGAGGCCGAGGGGCCGGCCCCGCCGTGAGGTTGTCTTTTGTCGCCGCTGTTGTCTTGCCCGATTTGGCTGTTGAGGCTGGAGTGGGCGCGGTCTTCTTACTCATCTCCGCAATCAACGGGGATGAGCCGTGGAGCCTTGCAAGCCTGATCTGGAGATGTCGCGCAGCCATCGCATGCTGCGCACCGCCCTGGGCCCGCAGCTGCTGGCCCTGCTGGACGACGCCGGCGTCGCCGAGGTCATGCTCAATCCCGACGGCGCGGTGTGGATCGACCGCTTCGATGTTGGGCTTTTGCCCGCCGACCTGTCTCTGAGCGCCGCCGACGCCGAACGGATCATCCGTCTGGTCGCCCACCATGTCGGGGTCGAGGTCCATGCCGGCCGGCCCCGGGTGTCGGCCGAGCTGCCCGGCGGCGGGGAGCGCTTTGAGGGCCTGCTGCCGCCCCTGGTCTCGGGCCCGACCTTCTCGCTGCGCAAGCCCGCCGGCCTAGTCTTCCCGCTCAGCGCCTATGTCGCCCAGGGGGTGATGGGGGCCCAGGAGGCGGGGGCCCTATCTGGGGCGGTGGCGTCTCGGCGCAACATCCTGGTCGCCGGCCCGACCTCCAGCGGCAAGACCACCCTGGTCAACGCCTTGCTGGGTGAAGTCGCGGCGCTGGATGAGCGCGTTGTCCTGATCGAGGACCTGCGCGAGCTCCAATGCCCGGCCCGCAACCTTGTGGCCCTGCGCACGGTGCAGGGCGTGGCCAATCTGGCCGACCTGGTGCGCGCGTCCCTGCGTCTGCGACCCGACCGCATCATCATCGGCGAAGTGCGCGGGCCAGAAGCCCTGGATCTGATCAAGGCCTGGGGGACCGGCCATCCGGGCGGCGTAGCCACCCTGCACGCCGGCTCGGCCCTGGGCGCTCTGCTGCGCCTGGAGCAACTGATCGCCGAAGCGGTGGTCACTGTCCCGCGCGCCCTGATCGCCCAAACCATCGACCTGGTCGCCGTCATCGCCGGCCGCGGCCGCCAGCGCCGCCTGGTCGAGCTGGCCTGGCTGCAGGGCCTTGGCTCCGACGGCGCCTATCACCTCGCCTCCGCCTGCCCCCCACAAAAGGAGACTGTCTGATGCCCGCTATTCCTACGCGGTCCTGGCGCGCGCGCCGGCTGTCTGGATCTGTTCCCGCTGCGTTTGACCAGATTGCCCGCTATGGGCCCCTGGCCCTGGCTGCGTTTCTGGCGGCGCGTTCAGCCAACGCGGCCGGTTCGTCCATGCCCTGGGAAGAGCCCCTGCAGCGGATCCTGGACTCGATCGAGGGACCCGTCGCCAAGATCATCGCGGTGATCATCATCATCGTCACCGGCCTGACCCTGGCCTTTGGCGACACCTCCGGCGGTTCGCGCAAGATGATCCAGATCGTCTTTGGCCTGTCGATCGCCTTTGCCGCCTCCAGCTTCTTTCTGTCCTTCTTCTCGTTTGGCGGCGGAGCCCTGGTCTGATGAGCGGTGATCACGCCGGGGTGTTCGCCGCGCCGGTCTATCGGGCCCTGTTTGAACCGATGCTGCTGGCCGGCGCGCCCCGCGCCATCGCCCTGGTCAATGGCACCCTGGCCGCGGCGTTGGGCCTGGGTCTTCGGCTTTGGCTTGTCGGACTTGTCGTCTGGCTGGTCGGCCACGGCTTGGCGGTCTGGGCCGCGCGCCACGACCCGCTGATCTTCGAGGTCGGCCGCCGGCATGTGCGCCTGCCGGCCCGCCTGGAGGTCTAGCCGATGCTGGATCTTCGCGAATACGCCCGCCGTCCCAAACTGCTGTGTGACTACCTGCCCTGGGCGGCCCTGGTCGCGCCCGGCGTGGTGCTCAACAAGGACGGCTCGTTTCAGCGCACGGCGGGCTTTCGGGGGCCCGATCTGGAGTCGGTCGGCGAGGTCGAGGTCGCCGCCGTGGCCGCGCGGCTCAACAATGCGCTGCGCCGGCTGGGATCAGGCTGGGCGATCTTCGTTGAAGCCCGCCGCGACCCCGCCATGGCCTATCCAGACAGCGTCTTTCCAGATCCGGTTTGCGCCCTGGTCGATCTGGAGCGGCGGCAGGCCTTCTTGCAGGAGGGCGCCCATTTCGAGAGCCGCTATTTCCTGACCCTGGTCTATCTGCCGCCGGCCGATCAGACCGGGCGACTGGAAAGCCTGCTGGTCGAAGGCCGCCAGAAAACGCGCATCGACTGGCGCGCCCAGCTGGCCGGCTTTGTCGATCGCTCCGATCGCTTGCTGGCCCTGATCCAGGGCCTGGCCCGTCAGGCGTCGTGGCTGGATGATGCGGCGACCTTGAGTTTCCTGCACGGCGCGGTGACCACCGACCGTCAGGCCGTCAGCGTCCCGCAAACCCCGATGCAGCTGGACGTCCTCTTGGCCACCCAGCCGCTTGAGGGCGGCCTTGAGCCCAGGCTTGGCCAGGCTCACCTGCGCACCCTGACCCTGGTGGGTTTTCCCAGCCACACCCTGCCGGGCCTGCTTGATGAGCTCAATGGCCTGGCCTTTTCCTATCGCTGGTCGACCCGGGCGCTTTGTCTGGACAAGGACGACGCCCAGCGGATGATCGGCAAGATCCGCCGTCAATGGTTTGCCAAGCGCAAGTCGATCGGCGCCCTGCTGCAAGAGGCCCTGACCCAGCAGCCCTGCGCCCTGGTCGACAATGACGCCGCCAACAAGGCCGGCCAGGCCGATCAGGCCCTGCAGGACCTGGGCGGCGACGCGGTCGCCTACGCCCTGGTCACCACCAGTCTGGTGGTCTGGGATGAGGATCCCGCCCAGGCCGACGCCAAGCTGGCCTTGGCCGAGAAGGTCATTGCGGGCCGTGATTTCACGATCATCCGGGAGCGGATCAACGCCGTGGAGGCCTGGCTGGGGACCCTGCCGGGCCAGACCTACGCCAATGTCCGCCAGCCGCCGCTCTCGACCCTGAACCTGGCCCATATCGCGCCGCTGTCGGCGGTTTGGGCCGGACCATCATCAAACCCGCATCTGGGCGGCCCGCCGCTGCTGATGGCCAGAACCCAGGGCTCCACGCCCTTTCGGCTGTCGCTGCATGTGGGGGATGTCGGCCACGCCCTGGTGGTGGGCCCGACCGGCGCGGGCAAGAGCGTGCTCCTGGCCCTGATGGCCCTGCAGTTTAGGCGCTATGCCGGGGCGCGGATCGTCGCCTTTGACTTTGGCGCCTCGATCCGCGCCGCCACCCTGGCCATGGGCGGCGCCTTTCATGACCTGGGCGGGGCGCTGCTGGACGCCGAGCGGCCGGCGGTCGGCCTGCAGCCCCTGGCCGACCTTGATGATCCCGCGCAGCGGGTCTGGGCGGCTGACTGGATCGCCATGTTGCTCCGGGCCCAGGGCGTCGTCCTGACGCCGACCCTGCGCAGCCATCTCTGGTCGGCCCTGGCCAGCCTGGCCTCGGCGCCGGCTCAGGAGCGCACCCTGACGGGCCTGGCGGCGCTGCTGCCGACCCTGGATCTGAAGACCGCGCTCGCGCCCTACACCCTGGCCGGTCCCTGGGGGCGACTGCTGGACGGTGAGCGCGAAGACCTGGCGGCTGGCGATGTCCAAACCTTCGAGACCGAGGGGTTGCTGGGTACGGCGGCGGCGCCTGCCGTCCTGGCCTATCTCTTTCACCGCATCGAGCAGGGGCTGGAGGGTCGTCCGACCTTGATCCTGATCGATGAGGGCTGGCTGGCGCTCGACGAGGCCGCCTTCGGCGCTCAGCTGCGCGAATGGCTCAAGACCCTGCGCAAGAAGAACGCCTCGGTCGTCTTCGCCACCCAGTCCCTGAGCGATATCGACGCCAGTCCCATCGCGCCGGTGATCCTGGAAAGCTGCCCGACCCGGATCTTTCTGCCCAATCCCCGCGCCCAGGAGCCGCAGAGCGCGGCGATCTATGGCCGCTTTGGCCTGGGCGCCCGGCAGGTTGAGATCCTCAGCCAGGCCGAGCCCAAGCGAGATTACTACCTCCAGTCGCCGGCCGGCGAGCGCCTGTTTGATCTTGGCCTTGGCCCGATCGCCCTGGCTTTTTGCGCCGCCGGCGCCAAGGCCGACCAGGCCGACATCGCCGCGGTCTTGCAGGCGCATGGGCCTGGCGGCTTCGCCGCCGCCTGGCTGCGCCACCGGCGCCTGCCCTGGGCCGCCGACCTCTTGACCCCTCCCACCCTTGAGGAGACCTGATGATGACCCGACCCTCCCGTCGCGGGGCGGCGGCCCTGCTGTGCGCCGCCGCCGCGCTGATGGCGCCGCCCGCCGCCCTGGCCCAGCTGGCGGTCTATGATCCCAGCAACTACGCCCAGAACGTCCTGCAGGCCGCCCGGGCGCTGGAGCAGATCAACAATCAGATCACCGCCCTGCAAAACCAGGCGCAGATGCTGATCGGCCAGGCCAGGAACCTGGCCAGCTTGCCCTATTCGGCGCTGTCGGCCCTGCAGGATCAGGTGGCCGCCACCCAGGCCCTGCTAAGCCAGGCCCGCGCCCTGGCCTATAATGTCCAGGACATCCAGGACGCCTTTGATCGGCGCTATCGCGCGGCCGATCTGACCGCCAGCGACGCTGATCTGGCCCGTCGCGCCCAGGCGCGCTGGACGACCTCGGTGGCGGGGTTCCAGGACGCGCTTGAAGTCCAGGCCGGCGTCGTCGGCGGCCTCCAGACCAGCCGCGATGAAATGCAGAGCCTGGTCTCGGCCAGTCAGGGCGCCAGCGGCGCGTTGCAGGCCGCCCAGGCCGGCAATCAGCTCCTGGCCCTTCAGGCCCAGCAGCTGTCGGCCCTGACCGCCGTGGTGGTGGCCAATGGCCGGGCCCAGGCGCTGGAGGCGGCCGATCGCGCCGCCGCCCGGGCCGACGCCAAGGCCAGGTTCTCCCGGTTCATGGGGGCCGCGCCGCAGCCATGACCGGCCTTGTCTTCTTTCGGGCCCTGATGTGGGGCGCGGTCCTGGCCGTTGCGCTCAGCGTCCTGGTCCTGGCGGGCCGGACGCCCAGGCCTCCGGGCCCTGCCAGGATAGAGGCGGTCCCTGAGGCGCAACCAGCAGCGCGCGATGAGCTGGCCCGCTGCCGCAGCGCGGGTCCTGATGACCTGGCCTGCCAGGTGGCCTGGGCGGCGGCGCGGCGGCGCTTCTTTGGTCGACCGGGGTCATGAGCCAGACCGGCGTCATCGATCGGATGCTGGCGGTCTACACCCAGCATATCGACAGCGGCTTTGGCCTGCTGGGCGGGGAGGTGGCCTATCTGTCCACCACCCTGGTGGCCATCGACATGACCCTGGCGGCGCTGTTTTGGGCCTGGGCCCAGGACGATGTCACCGCCCGTCTGGTCAAGAAGGTCCTCTATGTGGGGTTCTTCGCCTTCCTGATCGGCAATTTTCACGCCCTGAGCCTGATTGTCCTCAAGAGCTTTTCGGGGTTGGGGCTCAAGGCGTCGGGGGCGGCGATATCGGCGGAGGATTTCTTGCGCCCTGGCCAGCTGGCGGCCCTGGGCGTGTCGGCCTGCAAGCCGATCCTGGAGGCGGCCAGCGACCTGGGCGGCTTTCCGGGCTTTTTCGAAAACATCGTCCAGATCGTCATCCTGCTGGCCGTGGCCCTGCTGGTGATTGTCGCCTTCTTCGTGATCGCGGTTCAGATCTTCGTGGTCCTGATCGAGTTCAAGCTGGCCACCCTGGCCGGCTTTGTCCTTGTGCCGTTCGCCCTGTTTGGACGCACCGCCTTCCTCGCCGAGCGCGTGCTGGGCCATGTCGTCGCCTGCGGCGTCAAGGTCATGGTGCTGGCGGTCATCGTCGGCATCGGTTCGACCCTCTTTTCGGCGTTCACCCAGCCGGCCTCGGGTCAGCCGACCCTCGAAGAGGTCCTGGCCATGGCCCTGGCGGCCCTGACCTTGCTGGGCCTGTCGATCTTCGGGCCCGGCGTCGCCTCGGGCCTGGTGTCGGGCGCGCCGCAACTGGGCGCCGGCGCGGCCGTCGGCACAGGCCTGACCGTGGCGGGCATGGCCATGGTCGGGGCCGGCGCGGCGCAGATGGTGGCCGGTGGCGCGGGCCAGGCCTTGGCCGCCGCCGGCGCCGGCGGCCCTGGCGGTCCGCGGCCTGGGCCTGGAGCTGGATCTGAGCCGGGGTCTGGCTCGGGGCCCCGATCTGGGCTTGGAACTGGGCCCGGCGGGCCGCCGTCGACCAAAGGTCCTGGACCTGGTGGTGGCGCGGCCAAGGACGCCGGGGCGACAGCCCAGGCGAGCCCGAGCGGCGGCGAGCCCGGCTCAGGATCCCCTTCGGCGGCCTCAGGCGAGGCCGACCCCGCGCCGGCCTGGGCGCGCGACCTCAGGCGCCAGCAGGCCCTGGCCCATGGCGCCAGCCTTGTCGCGCACGGCCTGACCAGCGGCGATGGCCACGGCGCCGGCGCCAGTCCCTCACTCTCGGAGCAAAGCTGATGAACCCGTTCAAGGGATCCTCGCGCCTGGGCGCGACCCCGGTTCCCCAAACCCCTTACCAACGCGCCGGCCAGGCCTGGGACCAGCGCATCGGCGCCGCCCGCGTCCAGGCCGCCAACTGGCGCCTGATCGCGCTGGGCCTGCTGGCCAGCAACCTCGTCCAGACCGGCGGCATGATCTGGCAGGCCGCCCGCGGTTCGGTCACCCCCTGGGTGGTGGAGGTTGATCGCCTCGGCCAGACCCTGGCGGTCGGGCCGGCGGTTCGCGGCTACCGTCCACCTGATCCGGTCATCGCCTGGACCCTGTCGCGGTTCATCGAGAACACCCGCGCCGTGCCGGCCGACCCGGTGGTGCTGGGCCAAAACTGGCGGCGGGCCTATGATTTTGCCGATGCCAGCGGCGCGGCGGCGCTGTCGGACTATGCCCGCAGCCACGATCCTTTCGCCCAGGTCGGACGGGCCCAGGTCTCGGTCGAGATCAGCAACGTCGTGCGCGCCTCGCCCGACAGCTTCCGCCTGGCCTGGACGGAGCGGCGCTATGTCGAAGGTCAGCTGGCCTCCACCGAGCGCTGGAGCGCGATCCTGACCCTGGTGATCGCCGCGCCGAGCGCGCCCGACGCTTTTGTCAAAAACCCGTTCGGGATCTTCGTGCGGGCCATCTCCTGGTCGCGGGACTATGGCCAATGACCCGGCCTGTTTTGCCTATGGCGCTCGCCTGCGCCCTGGATGTGGCCAGGCCGGCCCTGGCGGCCGCCCACCCCAAGGCCCCCGAGCCGGTGGCGGCGCTGGAATATCTGTTCGCCGATCGCGCTGTCTTTGACGTAGTCGCTGCGCCCGGGCGGATCACCGACATCGCTCTGGAGCCCGGCGAGACCCTGGTCGAGACCAACCCGATCGCCGCCGGTGACACCGCGCGCTGGGTGATTGGCGACACCACCAGCGGGCAGGGCGCGCGCCGCCGCGTCCATGTCCTGGTCAAGCCGGTCGAGGGCAACCTGTCGACCAATCTGATCATCAACACCAACCAGCGCAGCTATCACCTGCAACTTCGGGCCTCCAGCCGCGCCTACCTGTCCCAGGTGGTCTGGCGCTATCCTCAGACGCCGCCGCTCAGCGTCCCGCCTCAGCGGGCCGCGCCGGTCGTTGTTTTGCCGCCGCCGCCGCCGTCACCGTTGTCGCCTGGGCCGGCGCAGCTCAGCTTCGACTATCGATTGAAGGGTTCCGCGCCCTGGCGGCCCGCGCGGGTGTTTGACGATGGCGTTCGGACCTATATCGCCTTTGGTCCAGAGGTGGCCCTGAGCGATCTGCCGCCGCTCTTCCTTGTTGGGCCCGACGGCAAGGCCTCGCACCTGCTCAACTACCGGGTGGTCGGCCGCGACCTGGTCGTTGATCGTCTGTTCGAGCGCGCCGAGCTGCGCTTTGGCCAAGGGCGCTGGGAGCGCCGGGTGCGCATCATCCGCCAGGCCTCATCCGGTGAGGCTGGCCGATGAGCCAGACCATCGAGCAGGAGCAGAAGACCATCGCCCGGGACCTGCGTCTGCGTGGAGCCGCCAGGCCGATCGCCCGCGTCTCGCGCAAGGCGCTGATCATCGCCGGCGGCCTGGCCGCCCTTGGCCTGTCGGGCGCCCTGGTCTGGTCGCTGCGCGATCGTGATCGCGGCGCCGCCCCGCCGCTCTTCCAGCCGGCGACGCCGCCGCCGGAGCAGATCCAGGGGCTGCCCAGGGACTATCTGCAGCGCGGCGCCCCGCCGGTCCTTGGCCCGCCGCTGCCTGGCGATCTGGGGCGACCCATCCTCAAGGCCCAGCAAGCGCGGGACGCGGAGGCCATGGGGCCTTGGCCAAACGAACCGGCGTCGGGCCGGAACGCCGCGGGCCCGTCCGCCGCCGCCGCGCCCAATTTGGCTAAGGACGCTCAGCGCGCGGCCCATGCCAGTGGGTTGTTCGTGGCCAGCGGGCGGCGCCTCGCCCAAACGCTCGCGCCTGAGGTCGCGCCCGCGCCGGAGGATGCGAGCGCCGATGCGCGCACCACCAGTCCAGAGCGCCTGCAGGCCCCGGCCTCGCCCTATCTGTTGCAGGCCGGCTGCGTCATTCCCGCCGCCCTGGTGACGGGCCTGCGCTCCGATGCGGCCGGCCTGGCCCTGGCCCAGGTCACCCAGGATGTCTTTGATAGCCTGGGCGGCCACCACCGGCTGATCCCGGCCGGGTCGCGCCTCGTCGGCGCCTACGAGCCCGTCACCCAGGCGGGCCAGAGCCGGCTGTCGGTGGCCTGGACCCGGCTGATCCTGCCCTCGGGGCGCTCCATCGTCCTGGACCGTCTGCCCGCCGCCGATGCTCAAGGCATGGCGGGGTTGCAGGACGGCGTCGATCGCCACGGCGGGGCGGTGCTCGCCGCCGCCGCCCTCAGTTCGGTCCTGGCGCTCGGCGCTCAGGCCGGACAATCGCAGGACGGCGGCGACCTCGAACGCGCCATCCGTCAGGGCGCCGGCCGCTCGATCAGCGATGTCGGCCAGCAGGCGGTCGGGCGCGGTCTGGCTTTGACGCCGACCCTGACCATCCGCCCCGGCGCGCCGCTGCGGGTGCTGCTGGCGCGCGATCTGGTGCTTGAACCCTATGATGAGGAGAACCGTCCATGAGCAAGCTCAAGTTGGGGCCGATCGAAGACGACACGCCCGTGAAGATCACGCTGGAGCTGCCCGCCGCGGCGCACCGCGATCTGGTCGAGTACGGCAAGCTCCTGGCGGCCGAAACCGGCTCCCGGGTCGCAGAACCCGGCAAGCTGATCGCCGTGATGGTGGCGCGGTTCATGGACAGCGATCGAGGCTTCACCCGCGGGCGAAAAACCCGAAAAGTCTGACCTTCCGTCGGGAACGGCGCGGGCCGCGCGGCAAGCGCGGCCCGCGCCCTGATCATGCTGGATGGGTGGTTCAGGACGCCCCGGCGCGGATCCTGGACCGCGGCGGGCCCCGCCAACCCTTGCGGCCGCCGCGCTCTAGGCGGCGAACAGGCTGATCAGCGTAACGGCGATGAAGCCCACCAGGCCCGCCAGGGCGGACAGAACAAACAGAAGGCCCATCGAGGAGAGCAGGCGCGGGGCGGGGCGTTGGCGTGGGGGCATGGCCTTCCTTAGCCTTAAGTCCAGACGGGCGCCACGGCGTCAGGCGCTCACCTGAGCTGGCATGCGCCCTGGTCACTGCGGCCCCGTTCGGCGCCGTAAGGGCGATGAGCGCAATCAGGCGCTGACAGCCGTCGTGGCAGGGACCCGTCAGCGCTAGCGACTAGGTGGGTTCGGGGCGAGGGCGCCAGGAGTCTGCCTTTGTTTGCCGCGCTGCGCTCTGGCCTGTGGCGGTCTTGCGGGCCTGGGCCATCCGTTCAACGGTTCGCCATCGAATGTTCCTCGATCCCGAGGCGTGGAGACTGACACGATGGTTGAACCAAATCGCACTAGGCGCCGCCGCCGCATGTCGCAAAGCGCGAGGCCGCAAACACGAGGCTGGGCTGCGCAGCGTGCTACCGCAAGGTCCAGGACGGGCGGTTTCCCCGGCCTGTACAGTCCCGTTGTCACGGCGCAGGTCGCCGGGCGTCTGCTGTCAACAGGTGAGACGCCTATCCCAGGGCCTATGGCGGCGATGCCGCGCGATCTGGAGGGATGATCCATGCGCCATGACACTCAAGAGCGCCTGGCCTACCGGGTGCGGGAAGCCGCCGATGTCCTGGCTATCAGCCGAAGTCGCTTCTACGAACTGGTGGCCCAGGGTCAGATCCGTATCCTCAAGGCGGGCGCGCGTACGCTGGTGCGGCGTCAGGAACTGGAGCGCTACCTCGATGAGCTGGAGACGCCGTCTTGCGGCGGGCGTTGAGGTCCAGGCCGCCATAGATTGACGCTTGAGCGCCGTTCAGGTCGTCCGCCGATCTTCTCCTAGCTCGTCTTTAACGAAATCGCGCCCATGGTCTGTTGATGTGCGCAATTTGCCCGCCCTCAAAGACATGATCTCGACGGCCTAGAGCTCGACCTCGTCGGCGAGAAGCTCGCGACCGAGGTCGGCCTGTCGGAAGCATGTTGCGAACCGCCTGATCTCGCCTTCGGACAGGCCGGCCTCGACGAAGCTGGCTCGCCAATCGTCTCGCACCGTGTCCACGAGGGCCAAGGCTTCACGCCTGGCGTCAGCCGGCGCCAGGCCGAACGCGGCGGCGCCGGCAATCGCATTGTTAAGCGTCGCCGCCCGACCCTGCGGGCCGACGCCGAGCACCAAGGTCCGCTCATGGCCGACCTGCGGCTTGGGCACCACATCGTAGAGCGGAGACAATCGCCAGCCTCGCGGTTCCCAAAGAAAGCCATGGTTGCGAAGATGGTCGTCGTCATTGGTGACGAGGATGTTGAACACCATGCGCCGGTACAGCTCGACCAGATCGCCGCGCGGATCTGAGCCGTACTGCCTCAGCGCCGCAGCCAGGTCGGCGTAGCTGTGCCGGCCGACGTCGCTCTCGTGGGCGCCCAGCATCGTCAGACCCGAGGCAAAGGGGTGTCGGCGGACGCCGTCGGGCGTTAGCGCCCGGTCGAAGCGCTCGATCATGTAGATGTCGCGCCCGAGGATCTCGCGAAAGTCGAGATTTGGAACATTCAGCCCGCAGCGTCGGGCCAAACGCATGGTCGCCAGTTCGATGCGGCAGATCCGATAGTTGTCGTCGTTGGCGGTGAACTTGGCGATCCAAGGCTGCCCGTCGATCTGCGTCGCCGCCTTCGGCCGCGCGCCGCCCAAGGACGAGCCCGCCGTCAGTAGGCGGCGCAGATTATCGTCCAGTTCGTCCACCGATTGGACCTGCTCGACCGCAGCGGCCAACTCCTCGAGCGTGAAATGTTCGCCAGGCGCGGCGCCTTCCCCCCAAGGCGTCAGGCGCTCGGGCGCCCGCGGCGTGGGTCCAAAAGCCAGGGCGCCGACCCTGTAGTCGCCCGAGGCCAGCAGGATCTCCGCCTCGCTGGGCTCTCGATCGTCGAGGGCTTTGTACATTAGATAGCGGCCCCAGCCGTCCGGCGCGGCGTCACGAATTCCATTGAAGTTTGAAAAACCCTCCTCGGTTCGAAACACCACGTCGCGCCCGCCCGCGTCGGGGAGGGGCAGTTGCACCGGGTCGACCGCGACCCGGTCGGGACGTTCCAGATAGCGACGACCATAGGCGAAGGTCGCAAAGCTGGCGCGCGGCTCGCTGGTCATGGTCAATTGCCCAGCCGGGACCGGCCCGCCCGGCAGATGCATGAAGACGATCGTGCCTTGGGTCGGCATGTGTCTAGAAGTCCAGGTCGTCGGAGGAGGGGGCGTGGGTGCGTTGCGGCAGCCTGGCCAGGTCCTCGCCGATGCCCATCGCGTCGCTTTCCGGGGCTAGCAGGGCTTCCAGTCGCGGCGTGAAGCCCAGAACGAACAGGGCGCTGGCCAAGACGCCGAGGCTGACGGTCGGATCCCCCGCTTCGAGCCTCTGCACGGTTTGGCGTGTCACCAGCATCCGGTCGGCCAGCAGTTGTTGAGGAATGCGGCGACGCTTCCGGGCCACGGCGAGATCATGGCCCAGGGCCTTTAGAGCCCTGCGTCCCGAGGCGGGGAGCGATGTCTTGGATGCGGAGGTGCGCGTCATGGGCTTAGGATGACATATCATCCCTTAATGTCTAGTACGCATGACATATCATCCAAATAACGAAGCCGCCCGAGCCCCCAGAACTCACCATATCCGCCGTTTTGGCGGGAAAAGAAGACGTCGGGCTCCCATGACCTGAACCAGAACCGTGCCCATTTGGTTCGACGACTCAACCTCGACAATAGCAACAAGCGTTTGCCGAACCTTCTGGCCTGGCTGGCTGCGCCGAGGTGCTGACGACCAAAGCTAACTCAGCCTCAAAGAGCTGTTGGTGACCGATAAGTCGCACCGGTAAGGCGAGGATTGTGGCGTTCTGGCGCTGTCCGAACTTGAACGGAAAACGGGGATGTGGAGCTTAAGCCTAAAAATCAGCGATGTTACGCTAGACGGCTCACCCAGGGGAGCAAAGGCGCCATAAGCCGTTGTGGCGTAAGGAAAAGGTTGGAGGCCCGGCCCGGAATCGAACCGGGGTGCACGGATTTGCAATCCGCTGCGTAACCACTCCGCCACCGGGCCATCCGGCGTCAACGCAAGGGGCGTTGGCGAAGAGGACGGTTCGATACAGGACCAAGCTTCGCGCCGCAACGGGCAAATGGTCATCTGGGCAGCCTCGCAAACGTCATCGAG
>JAHINZ010000182.1 GCA_018895795.1 Alphaproteobacteria bacterium | reverse complement strand
GCGACGAGCCGTCGGGGAAAACCAGATCGATCATTCTTCACATATCCACTTGCGTGGCTTGGCGCGCGGCGGAGGCGGGTCATACCCGGATCCTCCAAACGGATTGCATCGGCAAATCCGTCGCAAAGCCAGCCAGGACCCCTTGGCGGGTCCGTGATCCTTGAGCGCCTGGGCCGCATACTCCGAACAACTCGGCAGAAAACGGCACTGACGCCCGATGAGGGGCGAGAGCGTCAACTTGTAGGCCCGAAGGCCAAGGTCGACGGTGCGTTCGTAGAGGGTCATGCCAGCGCGCAATTGCTTCGAAGGTGGTTATCGCACCCGCGAAAAGCCGTAATCAAGCGGCGCCGGCGCGGCTAGTTCGCGTTTCCGTGGCGGCTGTGGCCCGAGAGACAGCCTCCACCGCGGCTTCGAACGCCAAAAGCGTCGAGGCGTGACGGGCGGGATAGGCCTTGACCGGCTCCAGCACGGCGAGCTCCGAAAACCGGCCCGCGGGAGGCGAACCGTTCGTCTTAAGCATAGCGCGTAGGGAATCGCGCGCCAACTCGATCTCGGACAGATCCGCGCCGATGATGTTGGCGCCCAGGATGGCCGCCGAAGCCTGCCCCAAGGCGCAGGCCGCCACGTCCTGGGCGAAATCGCTGACCCGACCCTTTTCGAGCACCACATCCACCGTGATCCGGCTGCCGCAGAGCTTGGCGGTCTTCTCGGCCGAGGCGTCCGGCGCGGTCAGTCGCCCGGCGCGCGGCATGTTGGCCACCAGGGTCAGGATCTTGGCGCTGTAGAGCTCGTCGATCATGAGACTGAGATGGGGTTGGCCTGACGCTGCGACCAGAGCGTCTCGGCATGGTCGCGCAGGGCCTCGCCCATCTGGGTGTAGGCGGCCCGCAGCTTGCGGCGCTCGGCGCGACTGATCCAGCGGACCAGCAGACCCATGAACAGCTCGCCGTTCGAGAAGGTCGAGCTGGCTTCGCCCATCTTCTCGATCTCGATATAGCGGATGGCGGTCACGAACCCGCCCAAACGGCCGCTGCGCCAATGGAGCTGCTCGTAGGGCACCCAATCCTGGACGATGGGCTGGATCACGCGCACCGGCTCGTCGGGCAGCGCCTGCTCGATCGTCAGCGGCGTGCCGATCTTCATCCGGCCCTCGGCCTGGCGATGGATCGGATTCCAATCGCCCCAGGTCGAAAAGTCCGAAATGATCTCCCAGATCAGTTCAGCGGGGGCCTGGACGCCCGTGCGATGTTCTACGGCTCGTTGCATAGGCGGGCTTTTAGCATTGGACGGCAGACCATTAAAACCCGCTAGTCCCGCACCAAGCCGCCGTCGACCACCAGATTTTGGCCGGTGATGGCCCGACTCCAGGGCGAGGCGAAGAACAGCACCGCGTCGGCGAACTCGGCCGGCGTGGTCACCCGGCGCAGCGGCGTGCTCTGGGCGATCAGGTCAAAGATCGCTTCCGGCGTCGCTGAACTGGCGTCGGTGGTGCGAAGCAAGCCGCCCGACAACATGTTGATGGTGATTCCGCCGGGACCAAGATCGGCCGCGGCCGTGCGGGTCAGCGACAGCAGCGCGGCCTTGGCGGCGGTATAGTCGTGATACGGCACGACCGGGTTCTGAAAGAGGTTGGTGCCGATATTGATCACCCGGCCAAAGCCGGCGCTCTCCATGGCCGGCGCCGTGGCCTGGATCAGGTTCAGCGCGCCGCGCAGCGACACGTCCAACTGGCCCTGGAAGTCTTCCCATCGGATCGACTGGAGGGTTTCGCGGCCGTCGCCGTTGAAGCTGAAATGGCCCAGGGCGTTGTTGACCACCGTCGTCACGTGGCTGCCGAAGTGTTCGGCCGCCTCATTGACCAACCGGCGGACCTCCTCGCGATCGCTGACATCGGCCTGGATGGCCACGACGCCCGCGCCCAGTTCCTCGGCCAGGGCCAGGGCGGCGGCTTCGCTGCGACGATAGTTGATCACCACCGACGCGCCTTGACCGGCAAAGGCCCGGGCGATGGCGGCGCCCAGTCCCCGGCCCGCGCCGGAGACCAGAACGATCTGTTCGTTCAGCTTCACGGCGCTCAGTCCTTCATCCGCCAGGTCGCGCCGGACGGACCGTCCATCACCACCACGCCCAGGGCGTCGAGCTCGGCGCGGATGGCGTCGGCGGCGGTCCAGTCCTTGGCCGTGCGGGCCGCGATGCGGCGCATCAGCAGATCCTCGACCTGGGCCTTCAGGTCGTCGGAGGCGTCGCCCTCGAACCAGGCGTCCGGGTCGGCCTGCAGGAAACCCAACAGGGCGCCGGCTTCCAGCAGACGGGCCTTGTTGGCGGCGATGGCCGCCGTGTCGCCGGCCGTGACCGCGCGCTCCACGGCGCTGGAGACCTCGAAGAAGCAGGACAGGGCCAGCGGCGTGTTGAGGTCATCCTCCAGGGCGGCGATCACCTCGGCGGGCGCTTCCAGCGCCTGGTCCATCGGCACGTCCTTGGCGCGACGCAGGGCGCCGTAGAGGCGATCGAGCGCCTTCTTGCTCTGCTCCAGCAGCTCCGGCGTCCAGTCCAGCGGCTGGCGATAATGGGCGCTGAGCAGGGCCCAGCGGATCGCCTCGCCGGGCAGGGTCTTCAGCAGCTCATGCGGAATGACCACATTGCCCAGGCTCTTGGACATCTTCTCGCCGGCCATATCCAGGAAGCCGTTATGCAGCCAGTAATTGGCCAGAACCGGCAGGTCATGGGCGCAACGGCTCTGGGCCAGCTCGTTCTCGTGGTGCGGGAAGGCCAGGTCGATGCCGCCGCCATGGATGTCGATCGTCTGACCCAGTTGCTTGTCGATCATGGCCGAGCATTCGATGTGCCAGCCCGGACGGCCGGGCCCGAACGGGCTGTCCCAGACGGGTTCGTTTTCCTTGGACGGCTTCCACAGCACGAAGTCGGCGGGGTGGCGCTTATAGGGCGCGACCTCGACCCGGGCCCCGGCGATCATGTCGTCCAGGTCGCGGCCCGACAGCTGGCCGTAATCGGGGAAGGCCTGGGTGTCGAACAGCACATGGCCTTCGGCGGCGTAGGCCTTGCCGTTGTCGACCAGCTTTTCGATCATCGCGATGATCGGACCCATGTGCTCGGTGGCCTTGGGCTCGAGCGAGGGCGGCAGGGTCAGCAGGCCGGCGGCGTCGGCGTGATAGGCGGCCAGATAGCGCTCGGTGATGACGCCGATCGGCACGCCCTCCTCGAAGGCCTTCTTGTTGATCTTGTCGTCCACGTCGGTGACGTTGCGGGCATAGACCACCGCGTCCTCACCATAGAGATGGCGCAGCATCCGGAAGAGCACGTCGAACACCACCACCGGCCGGAAGTTGCCGATATGGGCGTAATTATAGACCGTCGGCCCGCAGACATACATCGTCACCCGGCTCGGATCGGCGGGAACGAAGGCGCGTTTTTCGCGCGTCATGGTGTCGTGGAGCTTCAAGGTCATGAGAAAACTGGTCTGCCTGACGTAGCGGTAGGGTGTTGCTAGGGATCGGATGGCTCCCATATAGCTAGTGGACACACGGACGACACGTCATCTTTTCGACGGGCTGTCCGTAGCTGTGAAACGGGTGGCACGCGTCATTCCAGGACGAGAGGCGTCCTGGCGCAACTCAGCCCGTGGAAAGACCCTCTCAAATCATGGACGCCCTGACCAGCGCGCGAACCCTGACCGGCCTCCCCCATTCCCTTGGGGACACCGCCGCTCTTGATCTTGAACCCGCCCAGCGCCCCAGCCGAGACGAGGCCATGGCCGCCGTCCGGACCCTGCTGGCCTGGGCCGGCGACAATCCCGACCGCGAAGGCCTGCTCGACACCCCCCAGCGTGTGGTCGACGCCTATGGCGAGTGGTTCGCCGGCTATGAGGGCGATCCGGCCAGGGAGCTCTCGCGCACCTTCGAGGACGTGCAGGGCTATGACGACATGGTCATGCTGCGCGGCATCGACGTGCAGAGCCACTGCGAGCACCACATGGCGCCGTTCCTGGGCAAGGCCTGGGTGGCCTATATGCCGACCGGCAAGGTCGTCGGCCTTTCCAAGCTGGCCCGCCTGGTCGAGATCTTCGCCAAGCGTCTCCAGACCCAGGAGACCATGACCATGCAGGTGGCCGACGCGATCGAGGACCATCTCTCGGCCGCCGGTGTCGCCGTGCTGATCGACGCCGAGCACCAGTGCATGAGCACCCGGGGCGTCCATCACCACGACGTCTCGACCATCACCACCCAGTTCCGCGGCGTGTTCAAGACCGACAAGGTCCTGCAGCAACGGTTCATGGATCTGGTGACGCGGAAATAGCGAACAGGGATGCTCCCCCTCTGGGGGAGCTGTCGCGGAGCGACTG
>JAHINZ010000181.1 GCA_018895795.1 Alphaproteobacteria bacterium | reverse complement strand
TGGTCGAGGCGGCGATGGACCCGGCGATCCCAGGCGGCGCGCCGCCGGTCGAGACCGGCCCGCAGTTCGAGCCGACCCTGTGGTTCGCCATCGACGGCGACGGGATCGTCACGATCAATATCATCCGCGCCGAGATGGGTCAGCACGTCGGCACCGCCCTGGCCCGGATTCTGGCTGACGAACTGGACGTAGCCTGGGACAAGGTCCGCATCGTCCATGTCGACACCGATCCAAAATGGGGCCTGATGGTCACCGGCGGCAGCTGGTCGGTGTGGCAGACCTTCCCGATCTTCAGCCAGGCCGGCGCGGCCGGACGGATTGCGCTGGTCGAGGCCGGCGCCAAGCTGCTGAATGTTTCGCCCGAAGGTGGAACGGCCAAGGGCGGCGTCGTGCATGTGGGCGGCCAAGCGATCTCGTACGGCGACATCGTCAAGCGCGGCGGCGTGACGCGCCAGTTCACCCCCGAAGAGATGGCCAAGCTGCCGATCAAGCCGGCGGCCGAACGCAAGCTGATCGGCAAGCCGGTCAAGGCGCTCGACATCGCCGCCAAGATCAATGGCACGGCGATCTACGGCATCGACGCCAAGGTTCCCGGCATGGTCTTCGCGCGACCCAAGCTGCCGCCGACGCGGCAGGGGTCCAAGGTGCTGTCGGTCAACGACAGCGCGGCCAAGAAGATCAAGGGTTACCTGCGCTGCCTGACGATCGATGATCCGTCGGACACCGTGCCCGGCTGGGTCCTGGTGATCGCCGAGAGCTATCACGCCGCCCTTCGCGCTTCGGACCTGGTCAAGGTGAAATGGGCCGCCGGCCCCGGGGCCAAGACCTCGGAAAAGGACCTGCAGGATCACGCCGCCAGCCTGATCGCCAAGGCCGATGGCGGCGCCCTGCTCGACACCAAGACCGCCGATACCGCCCCGGCCTTCAAGGCCGCCAAGTCGATTTTGGAGCGGACCTACACCACCGCCACCGTGCTGCATTTCCAGCTTGAGCCTCTCAACGCCCTGGCCTTTGAAAAGGACGGGGTGATGGAGATTCACACCGGCAACCAGTGGCAGAGCCTGATCCTGCCGACCCTGGCCAAGGCCCTGGATCGAGCCGAGACCAGCATCGTCATGCGCACCTACATGCTGGGCGGCGGTTTCGGGCGGCGGCTGAACGGCGACTATGCGGTTCCGGCCGCCCTGGCCGCCAAGGCCTTGGGCAAGCCGGTCAAGCTGGTGCTGACCCGCGAGGACGACGCCCGCTTCGACTCGGTCCGCTCGCCTTCGGTGCAGACCGTGCGAATGGCCTTCGACGGCGCGGGCCAGATCACCGCCCAGGAGCACCACGCCGCCGCCGGCTGGCCGACCCTGGCCAATGCTCCGGCTCTGATGCCCAAGGCCAAGAACGGCGTCGCCTATGATCCGTTCGCCATTTCCGGGGCGGATCACTGGTACGAGGTCGGCGCCCACAAGGTTCGGGCCATCAACAACGACCTGGCCAACACCACCTTCCGCCCCGGCTGGTTACGTTCGGTCGGGCCGGGCTGGACCAACTGGGCGGGCGAAAGCTTCATCGACGAGGCCGCCCACCACCTGAAAACCGACCCCGTCGCCTTGCGGCTGAAATTGCTGACCGGCGCCGGCGCGAACGCCGGCGGCGACGCCAGCACGGTCGGCGGCGCAATGCGCCAGGCCGAGGTCGTGCGCCGCGCGGCCCAGGCCGCGGGATGGGGTCAAGCCCTCCCCAAGGACACGGGCCTGGGTCTGGCCACCAGCTTTGGCCAGGAACGCGACATGCCCACCTGGGTGGCCTGTGTCGCACGCGTGCATGTCGATCGCGCCAGCGGTGTGGTCACCGTTCAAAGACTTACCGTGGTCACCGACGCCGGCACGATCGTGGATCCGGACGGCGCCCGCGCACAGACCGAGGGGGCCACGCTCTGGGGCCTGAGCATGGCCCTGCACGAAGGGACGGTCTTCGAGAACGGCCAGGTCAAGGACGTCAATCTCGACACCTATACGCCGCTGCGGATCTCCGACACGCCGGCGCTCGACATCCAGTTCGTCGACAGCACGCAGGTCCCCGTCGGTCTGGGCGAGCCGGCCACCACGGTGGTCGCGCCAGCCATCGCCAACGCCATCTTCAACGCGACCGGCGCCCGCCTGCGCCACATTCCGATCACGTCGGCCGCCGTCCTGTCCGCTCTTGCGTCAGGATCGACAGCCTGAAGCGCATCGCCGATCAAGCTGCTAAGCTGACGCCATGGCAAGTTGGATGAACCCGATGAAGATCCCCCGGCCCACCTTCATCCTCTGGGGGCTGATCAGCCTGGCCTTGGCCAGTTGCGCCGACCTAGGGCCCTTGCATGGCCCCAGCTCAGCCGATCGTCAGGTCGTGCGCCAGGGCGCACACCTGGCGGCGTCGGAATGTTCGGCCTGCCATGTGATCGGAACCGGCGGGGTCAATGCCAGGACCGGCGCTCCGGCCTTCGCCACCATCGCCGAACGTTACCGCGACACGCGTCTGGACTGGGAATTGGAGGCGGTATCGCAGGTCGGCCACTATCGCATGCCGCGCAAACCTTTGACCGCCGAAGAGATCGCGGCCCTGACCGCCTATATTCGCAGCCTGGATCGTGGCGCGTCGAAATAGTCCATCTGGCGAGGCGGCGCAGACGGGGACTCATCGCCGTCGGCGAGGTCGCGCGGCGCGTCAGCGCGGGTGATCGGGCCCCGATGCGGGGCGCGGATCGAGGCCGCGAAGATAGGCTTTCAGGTCTGCGACCTGATCGTCATCGAGCTGTGTCATCGGCATGCGCGGATGGGTGCGCGGTGAACCCTCCTCAGGCATCCGGCTCGGCGCGAGCATGCCCTCAGAGAGGATTTCGTCGAGGTGGCCAGGGCGGTAACGAAGGTACAAGGTCGCGAAAGGCGGCGCGTTCGGCAGAGGGCTGGAGGCGCCGCTTACCGCATGGCATCCGCCGCAAGACCCTTGGGCGACCCGCTGACCGGCCGACATTGACGGCGGGCTCGTCTGACTGTGCGTCTGAGCCGTCGCCGTTGTCGCGGCCACAAGAGCAAGGCCGATCGCCAGGACGATGTGGCGCGCCCCCGATGTTTCGCTCATGACTGCCCCCTCAAATGAGAAGCCTTTGTCGCCGTTCGGCTCTGCGATGAATAGTCGGGATTTGTACTTAGACGACCTACGCAGCCCTGAGCATTCGCTCGACGGCGTCGAACAGGGCGGCGTCGACCAAGGGCTTTTCGATAACTTTCTCGAACCCGGCCCGCTTGGCCCGTTCGGCCAAGTCTGGCGACGGGAAGCCCGTGATCAGCACCGCGCCCCCTTTCCAGCCTTGTTCACGCAGGCGCGCCAGAATCATCAACCCGTCAACGTCAGGCATTCGGTAATCGGTGACCATGCCGTCCGCCGACAGGATGGTCGGATCAGCCAGCAAATCCAGGCCCGAGGCGTAGGCCCGGACGTCAAAGCCCCTTCCTCTGAGCAGGAGTTGCAGGGACCGCCGCACGGACGGTTCATCCTCAACAACAAGAAGTTGGACCCGTCGCGTCGGGCTGGTGTTTCTATCGGTCATGTCATGTCACGCTGGTCCGCCTCGCTTGACGGCTTGGCGTCCATCGATGCCATGAAACGCCTGGCGACGTCGTTACGTAGACCCCCTTAGGACGCGCCCTGCCAAAGCCCCGCCGCGAACGCGATGCGTAGCGCCTCCGACAGACTCTTGACCCTGAGTTTGGCCATCAGATTGGCCCGGTGAACCTCGACGGTTCGGGGGGATATGCCCAGGTCGAAGGCGATGCTCTTGTTGGGCAAACCCTGGGCGAGCCCCTGAAGCACCTCCTGTTCGCGTCCGGTCAGGGCCGCGATGGCCACGGCGGCGGTCTCGGCGCGAGACACGCGGTCGTCGGCGTCGTCAAGGCGCTCGAAAGCGGACGTGATGGCTGTCAACAACACGGCCTTCTCGAAAGGCTTCTCGATAAAGTCGACCGCTCCAGCCTTCATGGCCTGTACGGCGATCGAAACGTCGCCGTGCCCAGTCAGCACGACAACCGGCATGGCTATGCCGCGATCGGTCATAGCCCGCTGAACCTCCAGCCCATCCATCTCGGGCATGCGGACGTCGAGCAGGACGCAACCGGGTTCGGCGTCTCGCGCGGCCTGCAGGAAGGTGGGCCCCGAATCATAGGTCGTCACCGCATAGCCCGAGGTCTTCAGCATGAATCCCGCTGACCGCCGGACCGCTTCGTCGTCATCGACGATGTGGATCATCCGCCTATCGGCCATCCGCTTGCTCCATATCGGCCTTGACCAACGTAAAGTGAAACTCGGCGCCGCCGCCCGGTCTGGGCGAATACCAGAGGCGACCGCCATTCGCTTCCACGATAGTCCGACAGATCGACAGGCCAAGCCCCATGCCGTCCGCTTTTGTGCTGACAAAGGCTGTAAACAACCGGTCCGCCAGATCCGGCGCCACGCCGGGACCATTATCGGCGACCGTCACCCGCACCGACGCCGGGCCGTCCGCCGCGCTGCGGATCCAGACGGTCGGCCGCGCCCCTCCGGCCATGGCCTCGAATCCATTGCGAGCCAGGTTGATCACCACCTGTTGAATCTGAACCTTGTCGATCAGGACGCGGTCAACGGCTGGATCGAGTTCGAAGACCACCTCCAGACCTCCGTCACGCGGCCCCATCAGCCCCATGGCGGCGGCCTCGTGCAGGACGGGAGCCAGGGCCTCGACGGTCTTCTCGACCTCGCCGCGCGCCACGAAGGCCCTCAGCCGCCGGACGATATGGCCCGCGCGCAGGGCCTGTCCGGCGGCGTCGCCCAGGGCTTCGCGGATCATTGGAAAATCATCGGGGTCGGGATGCGCCAGAAGATCTCGCACCGCCTCGACATAGTTGGCCACAGCGGTAATCGGTTGGTTCAGCTCATGCGCCAAGGTCGAGGCCATGGCCCCCATCCCACTGACCCGGGCGATATGGATAAGCTCGGCCTGCAGTTCCTCCACGCGCGCCTGTGTCCGCTGGCGCTCCGTCAGGTCCCGAACAAAGCCTGTAAAGACCCGAGGCCCAAAGCCGGAGGCTTCGCCGACGGAAAGCTCCATTGGAAAGGTCGTGCCATCGCGACGCTGACCGACAACGACCCGACCGAGACCAATCACCTTGCGCTCGCCTGTCGTCAGGTAGCGTTCGATATAGCCATCATGCTGTTGGCGGTCCGGCGAGGGCATCAGACAACTGACGTTCTTCCCAAGAAGGTCGCCTTCGGCGCAGCCAAACAGCCGCTCAGCCGCAGCGCTGAACGACAGGATCGCGCCCCGCTCGTTGATAACGATCATCGCGTCCGGCACGGTCGAGAGGATCGACCGAAGATGATTGGCGCTGGCCTCCAAGGCCTTCTCGGCGGCGCGTTGATCGGTGATGTCACGCAAGACCTTGGAAAAGCCGATCAGGGCTCCCGTATCGTCATGGAGCGCCGTCGTCGACACATGGGCCAGGAATTCCGAGCCATCCTTGCGCAACAGCCAGTCTTCTTCTTCGACCTTACCCTCATTCGCCGCGCGGGTCAGAGAGGCGCGCAGCCTGCCCGCCTGTCGCGCATCCTTGGGATAGAAGACCGCCACGTCGCGCCCGACGATCTCGGCCTCGGCCCATCCTTTCAGACGCTCCGCGCCACGGTTCCAGGTCAGAACCCGGCCGTCGGGATCGATCATATAGATCGCGTACTCGGCGGCGCTGTCGATCAACAGGTTGAGTTGCGCCGCCAGGCTGCTCATCTGAGGCGTTGGGTCGCTCGACGGTTTCGTATTGACGCTTGACCGGGCGCGAAGCCGATCGACCTCGCGCCCACACAGAATGATCCCCCCGGCGATCATCAAATAGATCGCGGCTTCCGCCAGGGCGTGGGGTTCTGTCAGCCCACCACCGCCGAACGCCCCGCCGGCGATCAAGCCCAGAAACGCCGCGCAGAGGGACGGTCCGACACCCCGAAAGCTGGCGGCCGCGAGCACCGGAAGCACGAACAGTAGATAAGGTGCGCGATGGTCCAACCAAGGCTCAAGGGACCAGCGAACCGCCACGGTCAAGGCGACTGCCCCAGCCGCGATGCCATAGGCCCTGAGAGGCGCGCGCGGATCGTCAAGGGCCATCATGCTCGAATTCGCCGCTCCGTCCCCATCGTCAACGCGATCCTAGCCCCAGTCGGGGACTTCGCGCATAGCCCATACTGAAAGGCAGGCCGGTGTCGCTGGCGAGGTCGACCCTAGCGGCCCATGACCAACGGCAACTGCGCCGCATCGAGCATGCGACGTGTGACGCCCCCGAAGACCTCCTCGGTCAAACGACCTTGACCGAAGGCGCCCATGACGCAGTAGCTCGCTCCATGAGCGGCGCAAGTTTCAAGAATCCGCACGTCGGGCTTCTGCCCATTGGCCGCTACGCGCTCGATGTCCGCGTGGATGCCGTGGCGCGAAAGATAGGCGGCGGCGGCTTCGGCCGGCGCGCCCTCGCCGCCGTCTTCGACCGCGAAAAGACGAACCGATTTCGCGAGCTGGAGCAGCGGAACACTGGCGCGCAGCGTCGCCATGATTGGGGCCGAGCCATCCCAGGCGACAATGGCAGCGCCTGCGACGTCGAGGCCCCGGAGTTGATCGGGCATGGCGACAATCGGACAGCGCGCTTCGGTGACGACCGACGCGACGACGCCGCGAGGCTCCATCGCCAGTAGGGTGTCTCGCTTGCAGTTCACGACGATGAGGTCGGCCAGGCCCGCCTCGCGCATGAGACAGGCCGTGACGTCGCCGGTCGTGTCGATCCAGTCCCAGGCAACCTCCTCGTTGGCCAGGCGGGTTTCGAGCGCGATCCGATTGGCCGCCTCGCCCTTGCGTTCGTCTTCCAGAACCATGGCCTGTGCGACGCCATCGAAATCGCCGACGAAGTTGGGAAGCGGCGTCACGTCCACGCAGGTCAGATGGCCGTCCAGCGCGCGGGTCAAATCCAGAGCCGCCTGCAGGCGGGCTTCCTGACCTGGGTCTTGATGCACAAGCAGCAGAACCGTTTTCATCGTCGCCTCCATTTTTGCTTCGGAAAGCTCAACCTAGAGAGGCTCATCGGGCGTCGATATGCGGAATATTACGGAGGCGACCAACGCTCCATTGTCTCGGTGGCGGAGATCGAGCGCGACCCTAAGTATTCTCCACAATGGGCGGCGTGGCGTGGTTGACCTATCCGTGGCTTCACCGATTTCCGGGAGAGCCGCCATGACGATGCACGCTTTTCTACAATCCGCCGACACCTTCGCCTTGAGGCCTGCGGCCAACTCCTCGCCAACGCACGCCTTTAGCGACTTGGGTGTCAGCATGAGCTTCGCGCCGGACGAAGAAATCTACGCTCAGGATGAAGAGACCGACTTTGTGTATCAGGTGCAGAGCGGCGCTGTTCGAGCCTCGCGCCTTTTGAGCGACGGTCGACGGCAGATCGCGGGCTTCTACTATCCGGGCGACCTGTTCGGCCTGGAAACCGGGCCCGTGCATCGGTCGGCGGCCGAAGCGCTGGAGGACACCAAGGTCTTCGTCGCCCGACGTTCCGCGCTCCGACACTATGGCCAGGCGGGCGAACGCCTCGAGCGCTTGATCTGGCAGGCCACGGGCGCCGAGCTGGAACGCGCGCACGAGCACATGATGTTGCTGGGCCGCAAAAGCGCGCTGGAAAAAGTGGCCGGCTTCCTCGCGACCGTCGCCCGTCGACGCCGAGGCGTCTGGAGCGAACTGGCGATGAGCCGGCAGGATATGGCCGATCACCTGGGGCTGAGCATCGAGACGGTGTCGCGCATGGTGACTCAACTTCAGGTCGACAACACCATTTTGTTCAACGGTTGCCGTCGGTTCCAGGTCCTTGCGCCCAGCCGATTGGCCCATTTGGCGGCGGCCTGAGGCGGTACGCGACAGACGCGGCCTCAATCCCGGCGGCGGGTCAGGGCGTAGGTCAGCAGGCTCGCCGCCACGGCAGCCACCAGAGCTGTAGCGACAGCGGTTTCGGCGGGATGGCGCCGGACCTCGAGTTCGGCCGTATCACGAAGCTCATCGAGCTTGGTCTGGACCTCGCCCACCAGATCCACAGCGGCGTGGCCCAGGGCGATGGCGGTCATCGATAGGGCGTCGCCGGCGTCCTCGCCCAGATGGGACGTCATGGTCTTCAGATGTTCGGTGACCTTGGCTAGAGCGTCGCCGCCCTCATGGGTGAGGGTCTTGAACGGAGCGCGGGGCTTGGACATGCCAATCGGCCTCTTCTGAGCTTGATGCCTGACAGTCGGCCACCTTGGCCGCGTCGACCTTGACCTGGGTCAAGCCCGGCCGACCAAGATCACATCACGCGCGGAAATTCGGCCGATTGCGCGCGGCGTCGTCCGGCGCCTCGCGATCACGCTGATGCAGATCAATTTCCGACGGCGCGAGGCGGCTAGGCTACAGTGGATCGTCAGTCTCCTGGATTACCCGCCATGCACCACGCCGTCATCCTGGCCCACCCCAAGCCCACAAGCTTCTGCGGCGCCGTGGCCCGCACCTGCGCGGAGCATTTGCGGGCCATGAACCACAAGGTCATCGTGCGCGATCTCTACGCGCTCGACTTCGATCCACGGCTCAAAGCCGAAGAACTTCCGACGGCCTCGGGCGCCGTTCCGGCGGCCGACGTGATCGCCGAGCGCGGCCTGCTGGCCGACGTCTCGAACTTCATTTTTATATACCCGTTCTGGTTCAACGCGCCGCCGGCCATGCTCAAAGGCTATGTCGACCGCGTCTTCGGAATGGGTTTTGGCTATGCGCCGATGGGTGGCGGCGCCGAATCGCTCCTCGACGGCAAGACGTTGCTGTCGTTCTCGACCTCTGGCGCGCCCGACGCCTGGGTCAATAGCACGGGGGCGCTCAAGGCGCTGATGACCGTGTTCGATCTGCACGTGTCAGGCGTCTGCGGCCTGCGCGTTCTCGACCACAAGCACTTCGGCGGGGTCGTCTCCAATATGACCGAGGAGTCTGGCGACGAAATTCTGGAGCAGGTCCGGACACGGTTGGATGATCTGTTCGAACCCGCGCTCACCTAAGGCGGGGAGCCCTGGCGCGGCGCTAAGGACACACGGTATGCGATGGCTTTCGACATCGCGATCATTGCGCGTCAAGCAGCGCATTCAGCCGATAGGCCGCGACCACGGCGTCCCCACGGGCGACGACCGAAGCGCTGCGCGCGCCCAAGGCCTCGCGTTCGGCGTCCAGCAGATCCAGTGTCGGCTTCTGACCGACCCGCACTTCGTTACGAACGCTGTCCAAGGCGCTGACCGCGGCGGCGACCTGCTCGGTCGAGGCCGCCGCCACGGCGCGCGCCGTCGCTACATCACCCCAACTGCTGATCACCGCTTCGCGCACCTGAGCCCGCGTCGCCTCCAGACCAAACCGAGCCGCCTGCGCTTCCGCGCGCGCCTCTTCGACCCGGCCCGAGATGACGCCACCGGAAAACAACGTCCACCGGCCCTGCACGCCGACGGTCACGCCGTCGGACCGATAGCCGGGAAAGAACTGATCGCGAGCGCTACTCGCCGTCGCGGCGATCGCCAGGTTAGGCAACCTGTCAGCCTGAGCAAAACGCGCGCCCGCCTCGGCCGCCCGCAGTCTCGCTTCGGCGGCTAGCAGCGCCGGGCTGGCCTGGCTGGCCTGGGCCACGGCCTCGTCTAGCGTGAGCGGCGTGGTCGGCGGCTCGGGCAAGGCTTCCAGGCCGTCGGCCTCGACCCCGATGATCGTAACGAAATGGGCGCGACTGCGCGCGAGATCGCCCTCAGCGCGGGCCAAACCCGCCCGCGCCTCGGCTAGGCGCGCCTGGGCTTGGGCCAGATCGGTCCTAGGGGTTTCGCCGCCTTTGAAGCGTAGTTGCGCCTGGCGGGCGATCTCTTCCATTTGCACGATCTGAGCCGTGTTCAGCGTGAGCATCTCTTGCGCACTCAAGACGCCGACATAGGCCTGCGCCGCCTCGGCGGCCAGCAGCGCTCGCGCGCCGCCCACCTGAGCCAGAGCGGCGTCCCGCCCTCCGCGGGCGCGGTCGATGGCGGCGTTGATCGCGCCGCCGGCATAGAGGGGCTGACGCAGCTGCAGGGCGGCGGAGCGAGGCGACACATCGCTTTGACCAAAGCCAAAGAAGCCGCCCAGGTCGGTGGTGCCCTGGCCCGCTTCGCCCGATAGCGTCAGGCTGGGCAGGCGCGCGCCGCGCGCCTGTTCCAGACGGGCGCCGGCGGCGTCGGCCTGGGCCTTCGACTGGGCTAGCCCAGGATTGCCACGCTGAGCCAAGGCAATGGCGTCGGGCAGTGACATCGCCATGGCCGCGCCCGGCGCGAGAAGGCCAGCCAGTACGCCCAGGGTGAGCAGCCCGCGCACCGCCATCAGTTGAACGCGACGCCGGGCTTGATCCCCAGCTTCTTGAACACCATCGCGGCCGGGCAGAAGCCCGTGAAAGCCGCCTGGATCATGTTGAGCCCGGCGAAGACCGACAGCGCGATCCACCAGGGGTGAACAAAGTGGGCCAGAGCGACGCCCAGCAAGACGACGACGCCCGCGAAGGCCAGCACCATACGGTCAATAGTCATGGTCAACCTCAAAAATAGCGGCTCAGACAGCGGTCTGAGCGATGGCCTGGCGCGTCCAGGCGACGATCTGATCGGTACTCATCAGTCCCGTGGTGCGGGCGATGGTCTTGCCGTCCTTGAACAGCAGCATCGCCGGAATGCCCGAGATGCCGAGTTCGCCGGCCATCTGGGGCTCGGCCTCCGAGTTGAGCTTCACCAAACGAACATCCGGCTCCAGCTTGGCGGCCGCGCCGGCGAACTGGGGCGCCATCGCGCGACATGGCCCGCACCAGGGTGCCCAGACATCGACCAGCACCGCCGCCCCGCGGGTCGAGGCGCGATGCGCGCGAAAGGTCTTGGCGTCGGCCTCGACCGGATGGCCCGAGAACAGCGCCTGTCCGCAGCGACCACACTTTCCCGCCAACGGATCCTTGCCGTCCGGCGTCCGGTTGACCGCGCCGCAGGCTGGGCAGACGAACTGTCGCATATCCGCGCCTCAGGCCTTGATCTTCTTCAGGCCCATGACCTCGAGGGCGAGCTTCTCGTAGAAGGGCTCGCTCTCGCCGCGACGGACCTTGGACAGGAAGTATTTCTCGAAGCCGACCTTGGCCAGGTGGACCCAACTGCCACTGGCCGACCAGTTGACGTTGCGGGGCGGTATCTGTGGCTGAGCGATGAAGACCACGCCGCCGTCGCCGAAATCGGCCAGGCAGAAGGCGTTCCAAGTGGCCTCCGCCGTCGCGGGCTGGCCATCGACCAGGGCTTTCAGATTGTGAGCGATGGCCGTGACCATGCTTTCGATCATGAAGCCGGTCTTCGGCACGCCGACCGGCACCGGGGTCTTGCCGGTGGGCGGGATGGCGACGCAGACACCCAGTCCCATGACATTGGGAAAGGTCGGGTTGCGCTGGTGCTTGTCGACCAGGATGAAGCCACGCGGATTGACCAGACCTTCGACCCCGCGCACGGCGGCCACGCCCCGGAAGCCCGGCAGCATCATCGAATAGGCGAAGGGCAGATCGTGCTGGGCTTTGACCGAGCCGTCCTCGGCGATCTCCTCGACATGCATCATGCCGGCCTCGACCGACGCGACCTTGGCGTTGGTGATCCACTTGATATGACGCTCGCGCATCTCGCTCTCGAGCAGCCCTTTGGTGTCGCCCACCCCATCAAGGCCCAGATGGCCAATATAGGGTTCCGACGTGACAAAGGTCATCGGCACCTTGTCGCGGATCTTGCGGCGCCGCAGCTCGGTATCGAGGATCAAGGCGAACTCGTAGGCCGGCCCAAAACAGGAGGCGCCCTGCACGGCGCCGACGACGATCGGCCCAGGATTCTCGACGAACCGATCGAAGGCAGCGGCGGCGGTTTCTGCGTGATCGACATGGCAGACGGATTGGGTAAAGCCGCCGTGGGGGCCAAGACCCGGGATTTCATCAAAGGCCAATTCCGGGCCGGTAGCGATCACCAGATAGTCGTAGTCAACCACCGTGCCATCCGTCAGCTCGATCCGGTTGGCGGTCGGCGTCACCTTGGCCGCTCCGATGGGGGTGAACGCCACGCCCTTCTTCTTGAAGACGGGCGTTAGCTTGACCTCGATGGCCTCGCGCTTGCGCCAATGGACGGCCACCCACGGATTGGACGGAACGAAATGGAAGGTGTCGCCCTGCGAGACGACATGGACGTCAGCCTTGTCGCCCACCGCGTCCTTGATCTCAAAGGCGGCGATCGCGCCGCCCAGACCCGCGCCCAGAATGACGATACGTGGCTTGGCCATGGCTTGGTCTCCTCAATCTGTCACCCGCGTGAAGCCTTAACGTTCGGCTGATCGGGCGGCGCGACATTGATCCAGATCAGTTTGGACGGTTTGCGGCCGCCCTACGGTGAATGCGACGATGCTTGACTACATATTTGTATAGTCGCATATACGCAACTACGAATTTAAACGCCATCCGCCTCGGGGCTCTGTGGATCATCTCCGCACCTCGCAGGCGCCAGCCGTCTCGGTTGACGCATTGTCCGCTCGCTCCCCCTAGGCGAACGGACCGTGGGGTGGCGCTCAGATCAGGTCGTTCGTATCAGACGCTCGCCCAAGCCAAGGAGCCATCCATGTTCGCCCCAAAGACCAAGGACCTCACCGCCCCGCAGGTGAAGGCCGCCCTCGACGCGCACGAGATTCTTCTGATCGACGTGCGCGAGCCCGCCGAGTTCGCCGCCGAACGCATTCATGGCGCGCTGAACTTCCCCCTCTCGACCTTCGACCCAGGCGCCCTGCCCCCGGCTGGCGACAAGTTGATGGTTTTGCAGTGCGGCTCGGGCAAGCGCTCCGCCACGGCGGTGGATCTCTGCCGCAAGGCGGGCCACGCCATCGAGACGCATCTGGCGGGCGGCATCATGGCCTGGAAGGCCGCCGGCCTTCCGACGGTGACGATCGACGCCGCGTCCGGCGCGACGCGCGATCGCGCCTAGCCCTTTACAAACACAATGACACCGAGAGGGCGAACCATGACGGCGCGGCCATACATGATCGGCGCGATCAGCCTGACCCTA
>JAHINZ010000180.1 GCA_018895795.1 Alphaproteobacteria bacterium | reverse complement strand
TGCGGTTGGGATATTGGCCGTTATGGACAAAGCCGATGTTTCCGGCCGCGTCGCCATAGATGTAGTTCAGGCTGGGCAGGGCGTGGGTGGCCAGGGCCGCGCGCCATTCGGCCAGGTTGGTGGCCTTGTCCAGCTTCCAGTACTGGATGGACTGGCGATATTCGCCCATGCCGGCATAGCGGATGGCGAACACGCCGGACTTGGTCTCCAGCACCGGGCCATGGACCGAGCGCAGCACGGCCTTGCGCACCGGCAGCACGATCGGGCCCCACAGCTTGACCCGCAGGGTGGCGGTGGTCTTGTCGAAGTCGCGCCAGGCGCCGTCCAGGCGGTACTGGTTCTTGTTCTGCGGGTTGATGGTCAGCTTGTAGATGTCGACCAGGTCGGGTTTGGACACGGTATTGGCCCAGCCCAGGGTGGCGTTGTGGCCATGCAGCATGAACGGCGAACCGGGGAAGAAGCCGCCGGCCACGTGCCAGCCTTCGCCGCTTTCGACCACGGCCTCGTACCAGGCCACCGGGCCGGTATAGGGCTGGTGGGAATTGACTAAAAGGCGCGTGGCGCCGTCGGCGTTGCGCGACGGGGCGACGGCCAGGCCGTTGGAACCCTTGGGCGGCGGGGGTGGGCCGCCGGGCGCGGTGATCGTCTTCAGCTCGGTGTCCAGGCCATAGAAGAACGGCTGCTTGAACACAAAGCCCGCCTCGATGTCCTTGCCGGTCAGGGGCAGCAGGCCCGGGGTCACGACCTCGGGATGCAGGGCGGCGTAGTGATTGACGCCGTCGGCATAGGCTTGCAGCACCTGGCGCAGCGCCGCCGGCAGCTTGTCGTAATTGGCGTCCACCGTCGGCCAGACGCCCAGCAGCGAGACGACATAGTCGGTCGGGGCGGCCGAGGCGCCCTTGGTGCGGGCCAGAACGCCGCGCGTGGCCAGGGCCACGTCGCGCAGGGTGGCGAAGTCGTCCTCGCTCTGGGCATAGGCCAGGCCATAGGCGGCGTCGGCGTCGGTCTTGCCCAGGATATGGGGCACGCCCCATTCGTCGCGACGAATGCGGACGTCATAGCGCTGGCCGATGGCGATCAGCGAGGCGTTGCTGGGCGCCTTGGGCAGGCTGGCGCGGTCGATGACGATCAAGGCCAGGATCGCCAGCACGCCAAGCGCCAGCAGTCCGCCGATCCCCCGCAGGATCCACCGCATTCAAGCCTCCCCGTCTTTTGTCGTTATCGCCATCATGGGCGCAAGCGGCGGGGCAGGGGAAGGGCGACCTAACGGAAGGCGGTGTCGCAATCTTACCGAGATTTCATCAGAACGGCGTTCGTCGACGGTTTAAAATCTGCTACCGCTGGCTCCAAATCAGGGAGAATGGACGTGATGATCCGCAAGTTCGGAGTTTCCGCCGCGGCCGCCTTGGCCGTCTGCGCGTTCGGCGGCGCGGCGCTCGCCCAGGTTCCCGCCAACATCGCCGCCGCCGTCGCCAGTCCGACGCGCCCGGCCGAGGACACCGCCCGCGACGCGGTGCGCAAGCCCGGCCAGATCCTGGCCTTCGCCGGCGTGAAATCCGGCGACACCGTGGTCGATTTCATCATGGGCGGCGGCTATTTCACCCGCCTTCTGTCGGGCGCGGTCGGCCCGACGGGCACGGTCTATGCCTATCAGCCCGCCGAGTTCATCAAGTTCCAGGCCAAGTACGGCGAGAGCCTGAAGGCCGTCTCGGCCGCCCTGCCCAACGTCAAGCCGCTGGACGGCGGCATGATCGGGCTGAACCTGCCCGACGGTCTGGATCTGGTGATGACCGTGCAGAACTATCACGACATGCACCTCAAGGCCTTCCCGACCGGCCTGGCCAGCGCGGTCGACGCCGAGATCTTCAAGTCGCTGAAGCCCGGCGGGGTCTTTCTGGTCATCGACCACGCCGCCGTCGACGACTCGGGCTTGACCGCGCCCGACATCCTGCACCGGATCGACGCCGAAGCCGTCAAGGCCGAGGTCGAGGCCGCCGGCTTCAAGCTCGAGGCCGAAAGCCCGCTGCTGCGCGACGCGGCCGACCCCCACACCGCCAGCGTCTTCGACCCGTCGATCCGCGGCAAGACCGATCAGTTCATCCTGAAGTTCCGCAAGCCGAAATAGTCCCTTCATCCGCTCTCCCAGGCTTTCGCCGGGGAGAGCGGATAAATTCAGGGCACGCTCGCCAACGCATGCGGCGCGAACGCCGGGCGCTGGCGCAGGCGCTGATCATAGGCGGTCACGGCCGGCAGGTCGGCATGGTCGATCGGCGTCGCCATCCAGCGGTGGGTGGATAGCCCGATCACCACATCGGCCAGGCTGAAGGTCTCGCCGGCGACATAGGCGCCGGTCTTGTCCAGTTGCGCCGCCAGCAGCGCCATCTGGCGGTTCCAGGCCTGGGCGCCGGCGGCGATCTGGTCCGGGTCGTCAAAGCCCGGAGCCTTGCGGGCCAGGGCCATGAAGGCGTAGCGCCAGGCCGTGTTGAGCTCGGTGGCCTGCCAGTCCATCCATTGTTCCACCTGGGCCCGACCGCGCGGATCGGCGGGCAGCAGCGCGCCGTCGCCATGCCGGTGGGCCAGGTAGCGGCAGATCGTGTTGCTCTCCCACAGCGGTCCCTGATCGTCGATCAACACCGGGATCAGGCCGTTGGGATTGAGCGCCAGAAACTCGGGCCGATCCGTGGGCGCAAAGCCCGCCCCCCAGTCCTGGCGATCAGGGGCCAGGCCCAGTTCGTCACAGGTCCACAGCACCTTGCGGACATTGATCGACGAGGTTCGGCCCAGCACCTTCAGCATCGGATCAGCGGCTCATCCACGGTTTGGACTTGCCGGTCTGAATACCCGCCGCCTGTTCGCGCTGGAACTTGCCGCCGCGCGGCGGCTTGGGCTTGGCGTCGAGGGCGGCCTTCTTCAGGCGCAGGGCCCGCTGGATCGGGGTTTCTTCAGGAGCGTCGGTCATGATCGCGCCTATAGCACACTCCGCGACGGTGCGGCGCCGATCCGCCTTGAGAACGCCGCGCTTGCCGGTCAAGCTGGGTCCATGAGCTTTCGCGCCGTCCTGTTGACCGTCCTGCTCGCCGGCCTGGCCGGCGGCGCTTGCGCCCAGGTGCGCGAGGCGCCCAACGAGGTCTCGCCGGTCACCGTCATGCCGCCGACCCTGCCGCCCAAGCTGGTGGCCAGCTATCCGGCCGAGGGCGAGACCATCGCGCCCGGCGTGCTGATCGTGAAGCTCACCTTCGACCAGGTGATGAACCCCCGGCTCTGGAGCTATGGCGTCGCGCCGGACGCCGAGCGGCCCGAATGCGTCAAGACCCCCCGCCTGCTGAAGGACGGCAAGACCTTCGTGCTGCTGTGCCGCGTGCTGTCGGACCGCACCTACAAGATCGCCCTCAACGCCCAGTGGCCGGACGGCTTCGCCAATGAGGCTGACAACGCCGCCGAGACCCGGACCCTGAGCTTCCAGGTCGTGCGCGGCGAGCCGGTCACCTCGCTGGGCCGCGCCATGAAGGCCGCCGGCCTTAAGGATGACGAGGAACCGATCGAGGAGGCGCCCGAGCCGCCGGCCGCCGCCAAGCCCTGACCTCGCCGTCCGTCACCAAGCTTTGATAGCGCGCCCGCGCCGGTTGAGGCATCGTCGCGGCGTGAGCGAAGACACATCCAAGACCAGCGACTGGAGCGAGGCCGATCTGGACCTCGTCGTGGGCGACTATTTCGTGATGCTGGCCAAGGATTTGGCCGGTCGGCCGGTCGATCCGGCCGGCCACCAGCGGGCCCTGCGATTCGTTTCCGGGCGATCCGGCCCGGCCATCGACTGGAAGCAGTGCGAGGTCTCGGCCGCCCTGACCCTGGTCGGCCTGCCGATCCTGAGCGGCCTGGCGCCCCGCTGGAACCTGGGCGACGAGGTGCTGGACGCGGTCGATCGCCAGCTGTCGGCCAGGCCGGCCCTGATCACCGCCGCCCTGCGGCCCGACGTGCTGTTTGCGTCCCACCAGCCGCTGGTCCTGACCGAGGCCCCGCCGCCCGCCTTCGCCCCCGAACAGGTCCAGCCCAGCCCCCGGGCCGAGCGGCTGATCGCCAAGTTCAACCCGGCCGGCCGCGACTTCGCCGACAGCCTGCTGACCGAGGCCGGCCGCGCCGCCGTGCTGGCCTTCGAGCAGCGCGGCCTGCGCGAGCGCGGTCGCGGCGACCTGGCCGATCGGCTGCGCCTGACGAGGCCCGCCCAGGATCCGCCGGGCTATGACCTGGAAAGCTTCAAGCCCACCGGCGAGCGCCGGCTGATCGTGGTCAAGACCACCACCGGCGGGGCCGGCACGCCGATGCAGCTGACCGACGACGAAGACGCCCTGTGGACCAGCCGCCCCGACATCTATCGCCTCTATCGCCTGTATGACCTGGGCCGCGAGCTGCGCTTCTACACCCTGCGGCCGCCCCGCACGGCGGACCTGGACGCGACGACCGAGGTGGCGGTCTAGCGGGCGTCCTCCAGGATCATCCGCGCGGCCTTTTCGGCGATCATCAGGGTGGGAGTGTTGGTGTTGCCCGAGACGATGGTCGGCATCACCGAGGCGTCGGCGACGCGCAGGCCCTCGACCCCGATCACCCGCAGACGCGCGTCGACCACGGCCATGGGGTCGTCGGCCAGACCCATCCGCGCGGTGCCCACCGGGTGAAAGATCGTGGTCGCCAGTTGCCGGGCCGCGCTCAGCAAACCCGCGTCGTCATCGACCGCCAGACCCGGCGCCATCTCGTCGGGCGCATAGCGGGCCAGGGGGGCCTGAGCGACGATGCGGCGGACCAGCCGCATCGACTCCACCGCGACCTGCTGGTCCCCCGCCGTCGCCAGATAGTTGGGCTGGATCAGCGGCGCGTCAGCCGGGTCGGGGCTGCCGGCATGGATGCTCCCCCGGCTTTCGGGCCGCAGGTTGCAGACGCTGATGGTGATGGCTGGAAAGCGGTGCAGCGGCTCGCCGAAGCGGTCCAGCGACAGCGGCTGGACATGGAACTGCACATTGGGCGTCGCATAGTGCGGCGAGGTCCTGGCGAAGGCCCCCATGTGCGAGGGCGCCATCGACATCGGTCCGCGCCGCAGCAGGGCATATTCCAGCGCCATCAGCGGTCGCCGCCACAGCGAGGCATAGAGCGCGTTGAGGGTCGGCACGCCCGACACGCGATAGGCGGGGCGGATCTGCAGGTGGTCCTGCAGGTTCTCGCCCACGCCCGGCAGATGGCGATGGGTGGGCAGGCCCAGGGCCGACAGCCGCGCCCCGTCGCCGATCCCCGACAGTTCCAGCAGGTGAGGGGTGTTGACCGCCCCGGCGCTCAGCACCACCTCGCCGCGACACCGGGCCTGGCGCGTCTGGCCGCCCTCGGTCCAGGCCACGCCCACGGCGCGGCCGCCTTCGAGGATCACCCGGTCGACCCGCGCCCCGGTCCGCAGCGCCAGATTGGGCCGCGACAGCACGGGCTTGAGGAAGCCCCGCGCCGCGCTCCAGCGCAGTCCGGCCCGCTGGTTGACGTTGAAATAGCCCGAGCCGGCATTGTCGCCGCCGTTGAAATCCGGGCTGGGCGCTATGCCCTCCAGCGCCGCCGCTTCGGCGAAGGCGTCCAGCACCTTCCAGCGCATGCGCGGATGCTCCACCCGCCACTCGCCGCCCGACCGGTGGTGCGCCGACGGCGGCGCGATGTGATCTTCCTGGGCCAGGAACAGCGGCAGCACATCGTCCCAGCCCCAGCCCTCAAGGCCCTGCTGGCGCCAGCCGTCATAATCGGCGGCCTGGCCGCGCATATAGATCATGGCGTTGATCGCCGACGAGCCGCCGATCACCTTGCCGCGCGGATAGTTCAGGCTGCGCCCGTCCAGGCCCGGCACCGGCTCGGTCCGATACATCCAGTCCGAGCGCGGATTGCCGATCGCGAACAGATAGCCGACCGGAATGTGGAACCAGATCCAGTCGTCGCGGCCCCCGGCCTCCAGCACCAGCACCCGCTTGCTCGGGTCGGCCGATAGCCGGTTGGCCAGCACGCAGCCCGCCGAACCGGCGCCGATGATGATGTAGTCGTAGGTCTCGGACGTCACGAACGTGGGCTCCCCTCCCGGCGCCGGCAAGTCGTGCCGCGATTTGGGGGTGGGCGCTAGCGGTGGATGGCGATGCGGGGTCTCACTACCGGGCCAATGGGGCGTGCTTTCCAAGTCCTGTAGAATAGGCCAACGTCAGATCGTGGCTGATCAAGACCTTATCGGTACGCCTTGGGGTGACGACGAACTCGACCTGATCGTCGCTGACCACTTTGCGATGCTTGAGGCACAGTTAGCTCGGCGCCCGATCGTCAAGGCACATCACCGCAAGCTGTTGATGGAACAGGTGCTTCGCACCAACCGATCGATCGAGTTCAAGCATATGAACATCTCGGCCGTTCTCGAGCGTCTCGGTCACCCGACGATCTCTGGCTACAAGGCCAAGCACCACTACCAGGACGCGCTTGTAGACGCAGTTGGCCGCTATCTCGCCGTTAGACCTACAGTCCTTGAGCTCATTCCGCAGTCGGCTGCAGGGGAGTTTGCAGAGCCGCCAAGTCTCTTCGAAACAGCGCCGCCGCCACGAGGTGGCGATCCAGTTCCGCATTCGGGTCCGCTAGAGCGGTTGGTGCGACAGTTCGATCCTGTGGCGCGCGATCACCGTAACCGGGTTCTTGGCAAGGCTGGCGAGGAGGCCGTGTTCTTCGCTGAGCGCCGGCGTTTGCAGGATGCCGGGCGAGCGGACCTTGCTCGCAAGGTCCGCTGGGTGGCGCAAGAGGACGGAGATGGCGCGGGTTATGACATCGCATCTTTCGCGGTCAGCGGCGCTGAACGATTGGTCGAGGTGAAGACGACCAATGGCGGCCAAAAGACGCCGTTTTTCCTCACAAGGAACGAAGAGGCGCTTTCCCGCGAACGCCCCGACGCCTTTCGACTTCTCAGGGTCTATGACTTCGCTCGCAGTCCGGGCCTGTTCCGCCTACGACCGCCGTTGAGCGAACAAGCGGTGATGGAAACGGAAACATGGCGCGTCGGCTTTGGCTGATGGACGCCGACTGGAAGAGG
>JAHINZ010000179.1 GCA_018895795.1 Alphaproteobacteria bacterium | reverse complement strand
TCAACAATGTCAAAGACCCAGAGCCGAAGCTCCCAGAACCGCCTCTCAGCAGCACCACCGTTTAACGCCCGGTGTCGGCGGAGGCGGCTATCTATCCAACCCCGAATTCCGTGTCAAATCGTTTTTTACAAAACGTTCTGAACCAGAGTAGCGAGCCCGGAGAAATCCCGGATCCGCCAGAGTGGTCAGCTTCTAGAGAAACTAACCTAGTCAGTCAACCGATTATTTTGAAGAACATTCAGAACAACTGGTCGATAGACTTAACATCGCGCCGCTGAAGTCTTGCGAAGTCTTGGCGGCGATGCCCGGAGCGGCGCTTCTAAAGAGGCGACGCTCCGATGTCAACCGGCTCGGTGGGGAACTTTTCGAAACCCGAAACCGGGAAGCAAAAAGACAAAAGAATGGACCAGGGCCGCCAAGGCCGCCCTCGTGTCTTCATCACCGAGTCGATTGGAGCGCGGAGACTAACGAAGCGACCCTGACGATGCAAGCGCCCTTTCGGGAGCCGCGCCGTCCGGCCGCGATGCGGTTCCGAGCGAGGGGCGGATTTAGTCCCGCGCCCTCGTCATGGCAAGCCCTTCGTGACGATATAACGACGCTTTCCGAGCGACGGGCCTAATGCTGGCTTTCCGGCAGTCGAACGACCAGGCCATCAAGCGTGTCACTGACCTTGATCTGGCAGGACAGTCGGCTGTTGGGCTCGACGTTCTCGGCGAAGTCGAGCATCGACTCCTCCATGGCCGACTTGGAGCCGGTCTTGGCGAGCCAGGCCTCGTCCACATAGACATGGCAGGTGGCGCAGGCGCAGGCGCCGCCGCAATCGGCGTCGATACCCGGTACGTTGTTCTTCACCGCGCCTTCCATGACCGTCAGGCCAGGCTTGACGTCGATGACATGCTCGGCGCCGTCGTGCTCAATATAGGTGATCTTGGCCATGCGCTTCCTTGCTTCCCCTTAGGGGTCCCCTCTGGGCGGCTTTCAGGCCGCCACGTCCTTCATGGATATCGTGGTGTCGACAAGCTTTTCCACCGACACCGGCGTACGTTTGGCGATCAGTTGCCGGCCCGCCATGAATTCGGGCGGCGCATTGATCGCCTCGACGGCCTGGATCAGGTCGCCTTTCAGATGGAAGACCGCGAACTTCGCGGCGGCGACATCGCCGCGCACGACAATACGGTCGGCGTCGAACGGCAGGCCCGCGATCTGCAGCTTCAGATCATACTGATCCGACCAGAACCACGGAACCTCGGGCGCCGGGCCGGGGCGGCCGACAATGGCCGAGGCGGCCTGCTTGGCCTGCTCCAGCGCGTTGGGCACGCTCTCCAGCCGAAACTGCCGATCATAGAGCGGCAACGGCCGGTGGCTGACGTCGCCGATCGCAAAGATCCGCTCATCCGCGGTGCGCGCTTCCAGATTGACGACCACGCCATTGGCGCAGTCGAGGCCCGCGGCCTTGGCCAGCTCGTCATTGGGGATCGCCCCGACGCCGACCAGGGCGACGTCGCAGGCGACAATCCGGCCATCGGTGAAGCGCACGCCCGTGACATGGCCGTTCTCGCCTTCGAAGGCCTCCACGCCCGCATTGAGCGCGAAGCCCACGCCGCGCCGGCCATGATAGGTCTGGAAAAAGTCCGACAGCATTTCGCAAGCCACCCGGGCCAGGACCCGGCTCTCGCGTTCGATGACCATGACATGGCTGCCCAGGGCGCGGGCTGACGCCGCCACTTCCAGGCCGACATAACCGCCGCCGACCACGGCCAGACGCTTGTCGGGACCCAGGGAGCGCTTGAGGCGCTCGGCGTCGGCGGCCGTTCGCAGGGCCATGACGCCCTCGAGATCCGCGCCGGGGATCGTCAGGGCCCGGGCGCGAGCTCCGGTGGCCAGGATGAGGTAATCGTAGGGGACGGTTTCGCCGGACGCCAGAAAGACGAGCCGATCGGCCCGGTCGATGCGGGTCGCCACGCCCCCCAACCTCAGGGACACGCCGGCTTCGGCGTACCATTCGGCGGGCTTGAGCGAGAGGGACTCGGCGTCGGCCTCGCCCTTCAGCCAAGCCTTGGACAGGGGCGGACGCTGGTAGGGCAAGAGCGGTTCATCGCCGATCAGCACGATCGGCCCGGTGTGACCGTACTGGCGCAGGAACGCCGCCGCCGAGCCGCCGGCATGTCCGGCGCCGATGATCACGACACGCGCGTTTGGATCGGCCAATTCAGCTGCGCTCAAGACGCGCCCTCCCTTTTGTCAAAAGTGACGGCGGCGTCACCTTTTGGCAAGCACCTTCGATGGAAGAGAAGCGAACGAACGCGTCAGACGACGCGTTCGACCATCATCTTCTTGATCTCGGCGATCGCCTTGGCGGGGTTCAGGCCCTTGGGGCAGACTTGGGCGCAGTTCATGATCGTGTGGCAGCGATACAGCTTGAACGGATCCTCGAGCTGATCAAGCCGGTCGCCGGTCGCTTCGTCACGGCTGTCGATCAGCCAGCGATAGGCGTGCAGCAGCGCCGCCGGACCCAGATACTTGTCGCCGTTCCACCAATAGCTGGGGCACGAGGTCGAGCAACAGGCGCACAGGATGCACTCGTACAGCCCGTCCAGCTTCAGACGATCCTCCGGGCTCTGGCGCCATTCGGCCTGAGGCTCGGGGGTGTCGGTGTGCAGCCAGGGTTCGATCGAGGCGTATTGCGCGTAGAACAGCGTCAGGTCCGGGATCAGGTCCTTGACCACCGGCGCGTGCGGCAGCGGCGCGATCTGCACGGCCTTGCCTGGGACCTCGGCCCAGCCATGGGTGCAGGCCAGGGTGTTGCGGCCGCCGATGTTCATCGCGCAGGAGCCGCAGACCCCTTCCCGGCACGACCGGCGGAAGGCCAGGGTCGGGTCGATGCTGTTCTTGATATGGAGCAGGGCGTCCAGGACCATGGGCCCGACCGCCGCCATATCGACGTCATAGGTGTCCC
>JAHINZ010000178.1 GCA_018895795.1 Alphaproteobacteria bacterium | reverse complement strand
ATATGAGCTTCAACCCGACGCGCGACGATTTCGAAGCGCTGCTGAACGATTCCATGGGCGGCCGCGACTTCGCGGAAGGCACCGTCGTCAAGGGTATCGTTGTCGGTATTGAAAAGGACTTCGCGATCATTGACGTCGGTCTGAAGACCGAAGGTCGCGTTCCCCAGAAGGAATTTGGCGTCGATGACGCCGGCAAGCCCACCATCAAGGTCGGCGACCACGTCGAAGTCTTCCTGGAGCGCCTCGAAAACGCCCTCGGCGAAGCAGTCATCAGCCGCGAAAAGGCCAAGCGCGAAGAAGCCTGGACCCGTCTGGAAGGCGTCTACGCCCAGAACGTCCCCGTGCTCGGCGCCATCGTCGGTCGCGTCAAGGGCGGCTTCACCGTCGATCTGGGCGGCGCCTCGGCGTTCCTGCCAGGCTCGCAAGTCGACATCCGCCCGGTGCGCGACGTCGGCCCGCTCATGGGCAAGGAACAGCCCTTCGCCATCCTCAAGATGGACCGTCCGCGCGGCAATATCGTCGTCTCGCGTCGCGCCATCCTGGAAGAAGCCCGCGCCGAGCAGCGCACCGAACTGGTGTCGCAGCTGCAAGAGGGTGAAATCCGCGAAGGCGTCGTCAAGAACATCACCGACTACGGTGCGTTCGTTGACCTGGGTGGCATTGACGGCCTTCTGCACGTCACCGACATGAGCTGGAAGCGCGTCAACCACCCGTCGCAGGTCCTGGCCGTTGGCGACACCGTCAAGGTGCAGATCGTCAAGATCAACCCGGACACCCAGCGCATCAGCCTCGGCATGAAGCAGCTGCAGTCCGATCCGTGGGATGGTGTTGAAGCCAAGTACCCGGTCGGCGCCAAGTTCACGGGCCGCATCACCAACATCACCGACTACGGCGCGTTTGTTGAGCTGGAAGCCGGCGTTGAAGGTCTCGTCCACGTCTCGGAAATGTCCTGGACCAAGAAGAACGTCCACCCCGGTAAGATCGTCTCGACCTCGCAGGAAGTCGACGTGGTCGTGCTGGACGTCGATCCGTCCAAGCGCCGCGTGTCGCTGGGCCTGAAGCAGGCTCTGGCCAACCCGTGGGATTCGTTCCTCGAAACCCACCCGGTCGGCTCGACCGTCGAAGGCGAAGTCAAGAACGCGACCGAATTCGGTCTGTTCGTCGGCCTCGACAACGACATCGACGGCATGGTGCACCTGTCGGACATCGACTGGAGCGCGTCGGGCGAAGAAGCCATGGCTCGCTACAAGAAGGGCGACATGGTCAAGGCGAAGGTTCTCGACGTCGACGTCGAGAAGGAACGCATCTCGCTGGGCATCAAGCAGCTGGGCGGCGATCCGATGTCGGGCGACACCTATCGCAAGAGCCAGACCGTGACCGTGACCGTGACCGAAGTGACCACCGGCGGCATCGAAGTTCGCTTCGGTGAAGACGATGCGATGATGACCGCGTTCATCCGCAAGTCGGACCTGTCGCGCGACCGTCAGGAGCAGCGCCCCGAGCGCTTCGCCGTCGGCGATCGTATCGACGCTCAGATCACCAACATCGACAAGGCGGCTCGCCGCGTTTCGATGTCGATCAAGTCGCTGGAAATGGCCGAAGAGAAGGAAGCCATCGAGCAATTCGGGTCTTCGGACTCGGGCGCCTCGCTGGGTGATATCCTGGGCGCGGCCCTGCGCGAGCGGGCCACCCCCAAGGAATAGTCTTCGTCCCTTACGGGATAGACGTCAGCGGCGGCCGGAGCGATCCGGCCGCCGTTTTCTTTGCGCGCTCTCCCGCTAAGTCCTTGGATGGCGAAGGGTTTGGTAAAGACTGCGGTTACCCTGCGGCGTCGGCGACGGGCAAAAAAGCGACGGGCTCGGCCGCCTTCCCTGGCGGGGTTCGTCTTACCGCAAGGGAACCCGTTTCAATCCTTGAGGCGTCCATGAGGCGCGGCGATCCAGAAATAAATACTCATCATCAGCCAAAAGTGGGGAAATCGATCCCTTCACCCACGGCGAACCCGTCGGACCGGGCGCGGTGGAATCGCAAGCTGCCTCTTGAAGACTCAACCGCCCTTGGGCAAAGGTCCGCTCGCGCCAGTCCTCCCTCCGGCGCCGGGGATATCGATGATCAAGTCTGAACTCATCGCCAGGCTCGCGAATGAAAATCCGCACCTGACGCAGAAGGATGTCGAGCGCGTCGTCGGGGTCATCCTCGAGCGCATGATCGGGTCGCTTGAAGGCGGCGGTCGCGTGGAGCTTCGGGGTTTCGGCGCCCTGTCGGTGCGTTCGCGCCCGGCGCGGTCCGGTCGCAATCCCCGCACCGGTGAAACCGTCGATGTCCGCGCCAAGCATGTGCCGTTCTTCAAGAGCGGCAAGGAGCTTCGCGCCCGACTCAACGCCGACGAGTAGGCCGGCCTAACCTTGACCGTTCGGGACGAACGCTGTCAGGCTCACGTCCCCTGCAAGGCTGATCGGTGAGCCCCGGACCATGAGCGTCATCAAGGAATTTCGCGAGTTCATCTCGCGCGGCAACGTCATCGATCTCGCCGTCGGCGTGATCATCGGCGCGGCCTTCAACGGCATCGTCAAGAGCCTGGTCGATCAGGTGATCATGCCGCCGATCGGGCTGCTGACCGGCGGCCTCGATTTTTCCAAGCTCGAATGGGTGCTCAAGCCCGAGAATCCCGCCACCGCGACGATCGAGAAGGTTTCCGTGCAATACGGGGCCTTCATCAACACCCTGATCCAGTTCCTGATCGTGGCCGTGGTGGTGTTCCTGCTGGTCAAGGCCGTCAACAGTATCCGCCGGGCCGACGCCGCCGAGCCCGCCCCCGAAGCGCCGACGGCCCCGACGGCCCAGGAAGCGCTGCTGATGGAAATTCGCGACCTGCTGGCCAAGGCCCCCGTCCCGGCGGCCGCGCCGGTCGTCGCCCAGGCGTCGACCAAGCCCCCCATCGCCAAGCCGGCCGCGAAACCCGCCGCCAGGGCCAAGCCCAAGGCCTGATCAGGCCTTGGCCTCGATACGCTCGCCGGGGTGCAGGCCGCCGGCGAGCAGGGCCGCCCACACGCTCTCGGCGTCATCCGCGAACTGGAAGATCTCGAGGTCCTCGGGATTGATCATCCCGTGCGCGACCAGGGCGTCGAAATTGATCACCCCTCGCCAATAGGCCTCATCGAACAGGACGATCGGGATGGACGGCGCCTTGTGGGTCTGGCGCAGGGTCAGGAGTTCGAACAGCTCATCGAAGGTGCCGAACCCGCCGGGAAACACCACCAGGGCGTTGGCCCGCATCGCCAGGTGCATCTTGCGCATGGCGAAGTAGTGGAACCGGAACGATAGGGCTGGGGTGGCGTAGGGATTGGGGGCCTGTTCGCGCGGCAGGGTGATGTTGAACCCTACTGACGGCGCCCCGGCGTCGAGCGCCCCGCGGTTGGCCGCCTCCATGGCGCCCGGACCACCGCCGGTGGCGATGACGTTGTCGCGAGGGCCGTCGGTCTTCAGCGCGCCGCCACGCTCCGAGGCCAGTCGTCCAAACGCGCGCGCCTCGGCGTACCATAGGGCCTGGCGACCCGGTCCGTCCTCGCGGGTCCGGGCGCTGCCGAAGACCACGATCGTCGATCGCACCCCCCAATCGCGCAGGGCCTCCTCGGCCTTGGCGTATTCCAGCATGAACCTGACGCCGCGCATGGAATCGCTCAGCAGAAAGTCCTGGTCGAGCGCGGCCAGCCGGTAGGACGGCGAGGCGAGTTGGGCGGAAGCAGGTTCGGTCATGGCGGGTCCGGGGCTTGGGGCCAGGCTATGTCGCCCGCGCCGCGCCGCCTGAACAGGACGAACTGGCCCGCGCCGAGATCGGCGCGAGCCAGGTCGCGTCTTTCCTATTTTCCGTGCGTCAGGGTCGGGCTGTCCAGATCCAGGTCAGCGGCCGGGATGACCGTGGCGTTCGGCACGGCGGCCGAGAGGCTGTCGCCCATCGCCTTGACGTCGCCCGCCACGATCACGCTGGACTGGCGGGGATCGAGCACGGCCTTGGCGAAGGCCTGGACGTCTGTGGCGCTGACCGCCTCGACCTTGTCGGCATAGCTCTGGATCTCGTTGAGCGGCACGCCGTAGATCGCCAGATTGCCCAGGATATTGGCCAGGCCCTCCGAGGTGCCGAGGTCGCGGCCAAAGCCGCCGACCAGCACCGACTTGCGCGCCGTCAGCTCCGTGGCGGTGGCCGGTTCCGCCGCCAGGCGCGTCAGCTCGCCACGCACCAGGGTCACCACCTCGGCGGCCGAGGGGTTCTTGGTCTGCACCCTGGCCGAGAAGCTGCCAAAGCGGCCCTGGGGGGTCAGGCTGGAGCCGGCGCCATAGGACAGGCCGCGCTTGATGCGGATCTCCTGGTTGAGGCGCGAGGAATAGCCAACGCCCAGCACCGCATTGGTCACCAGTCCCGAATAGTAGCGGGGGTCGGCGCGGGTGATCGCCGGTTGGGCCAGGGTGACGGCCGCCTGGCCGGTGCCCGGCAGGTCGATGATCACATTGCGCGGCGTGTAGGCGGCGGGGGCGGCCGGGACGGCGGGGGCGGGAGTGGCGGGTTTCTTCCAGCCGCCGAACGCGGTCTGGGCCAGGGCGAAGCCGGCCTCGGGCGTCAGGTTGCCGGTCAGCACCAGGACGGCGTTGTCCGGCCGCCAGGCGGCGGCGTGCATCTTGACCAGGTCATCGCGCTTGATCTTGGGCAGCGAGCCCGGCGTACCGCCGGCCACATGGCCATAGGCCGAGCCCGCATAGAGGATCGGTGCGGTGGCGTAGCTGGCGAGGCTTCCTGGGCGCTGATAGGCCACCGAAAGGCCGTCGAGGGTCTCGGCGCGGACCCGGTCCAGTTCCTCGGCCTTGAACACCGGGTTCTGGGCGACGTCGGCCATGATCGCCATGGCGGGGGCCGCCTTGTCGGCGATGACGCTGAGGGTCAGGGACGCGGCTTCCCAGCCGGAACCGGCCTCCAGATTGGCGCCCAGGGCTTCGGTCTGACGGGCGATCTCGACGGCCCCGCGGGTCGTGGTGCCTTCGGTCAGCAGGTCCGAGGTCAGGCTCGAGGCGCCGGCCAGGCCGGTCGGGTCTGAACTGGCCCCGCCGCGCACGGTCAGATCCGCGGTGATCAGCGGCAGGTCGCTGGACTTGGCCACGATGACCCGCAGGCCGTTGGTCAGGGTCTTTTCCACCGGAGACGGCAGGACGGCCGCCACCGGCGCGGCGACGGCCGGCGGCGCCTGGCGCTGGCCTTCGGGGGCCAGGGTGGTGACGACGCCGTCGAACTTCACGGAGGCTACCACGGGCGGCGTCGGCGTCGTATCGGCCTGGCCGGCCGGCCTGTCGGATTCCGGCAGATAACGGATCACGGTGCGGCGATCATCGGCCAGCCAGGTCTTGGCCACGCGCTGGACGTCGGCGGCGGTCACCGCCTGCAGGTCGGCCAGGCTGGTGTTGGCGCGGGCGGCGTCGCCGTCGGTCAGCAGGGCGTAGCCCAGGGCGAAGGCGCGGCCGTCGATTTCCTCGCGCTTGCGCACGGCGTCGGCCAGCAGGCCGGTCTTGGCCTCGGCCAGTTCCGCCGCGCTGGGCGGGGCGTCGCGCAGCCGGGCCACCTGGGCGCGCAGGGCGGCTTCGCCCTGATCCACGGTCTTGCCGCCCGCCATGATCGCGCCGACATAGAACAGGCCCGGCTGGGCGTTGGTCGGACCCGACGAGAACACCGACTGGGCGATCTGCTGGTCATAGACCAGGGTGTCATAGAGGCGCGACGACTTGCCGGCCGACAGGATGGCGTCCAGCACGGCCAGGGCCGGCGCGTCCTTGTCGGCCGAGGCCGGGGCCAGCCAGGTGATGGCCAGGGCCGGCAGGGGCACGTTGGGGCCGTAGGTGTTGACGGTCTTGGGACCGGTGCGGGCCGGCTCGACCACGGTGACCTTGGGCAGGCGCTCGGCCGGGGCCTTCAGCGGCGTGAAATACTTGTCGACCAAGGCCGCAAGCTGGGCCTCGTCGAAATTGCCGGCCACGATCAGGGCGGCGTTGTCGGGGCGATAATAGGTGGCGTGGAAGGCGCGCACATCATCGACGGTGGCCGCGTCCAGTTCCGCGATCGAGCCGATGCCCGGGCGCTTGTAGGGGTGGGTGGTGAACGACTGCTGCGGAATGTCGAGCGCGAAGAAGCGGCCATAGGGATCGGCCAAGACCCGCTGGCGCAGCTCTTCCTTGACCACGTCGCGCTCGGAATCGAAGGCGGCCTCGTCGATGACCAGCGAGCCCATGCGGTCAGCCTCGGCCCAGATCAGGCGCTCCAGATGGTTGGCGGGGATGACTTCGTAATAGTTGGTGAAGTCGTCATAGGTGGAGGCGTTGTTGAAGCCGCCGACGTCCTCGGTCAGCCGGTCCAACGTCTCGTTGGGCATGTTGCGCGTGGCCTTGAACATCATGTGTTCGAACAGGTGCGCGAAGCCCGAGCGGCCGTTGGGATCGTCCTTGGAGCCGACGCCGTACCAGACCTGTACCGAAACGTTTGGGGTGGTCGTGTCGCGGGCGGTGAACACCTTCAGGCCGTTGGCCAGGACGCGCGACGTGTAGACGATCGGCGGCACGCTGATCGACGCGGCTTGGGGCGCGGCGAAGGCCAGAGGCGACAGGGCTGTGGTGGACAGGGCCAGCGCCACGAGGGCGGCCTTGGCGACGGGACGGATCATGCGGTGAGCTCCAGCGTACACGGTTGAGCGGACCCTAGCACCGCGCTTGAAATGCGAAACCTTACCGTCCTGTCATGATCGCGGCGCTACGGCTTCGGCGGCTCCAGAATGAAGCGCGCGCGCTCGGCGGGCGAGGGGACCCTGCAGACGTCCCTCTTGCCCATCAGCCGATAGCGGTTGGCGGCGATCCAGTCATAGGCCTTGTCCGCCGGTCCTCGGGGCATCCGGTCGACGCAGGCCAGCCAGCGCCAGGGCGGGCCAAGTCGCCGGAGCAGCGCGCCGATGGCGGCGGTCTTTGCCAGGGCTTGGCCATGATCGAGGAACAGGAAGCTGGTCGGGTTGTCCGGATCGAGGCCGTGCGCCAGGGCCAGCTGGCGGCCATAGGGCGACTGGATGGGCGTGAAGCGGATGTCGCCCTGGCGATCCAGCTTCAACACCAGGGCGACTGATCCCGAACAGAGATTGCAGACGCCATCGAACAGCCAAAGGCCGTCGGGCGGGTCGACGGTGTCCTTCACCCCGCCGCCTCGCATTCACGGCGCAGGGCGCGCAGGGCGTCGGGCACGTCTCGGCGCATCAGGCCGCCGAGCAGGGCAAGCGGCAGGGCGAAGGGCGGGCTGGCCCAGAGCTCGTAGGTCACGCGGGTGGCCGCACCGCCGTTCAGCGGCTGCAGCGTCCAGGTTCCCTCGCAGGCGCGAATGTCGCCGCCCACGCAGGTGAAGCGGATCGTGCGGTTGGGGTCGAGATCGACGCGCGAGGTGGAGCGCACGGTCGGCAGGAAAAAGCCCCACTTGACCAGGTGCTCCCGGAGCTCCGATCGGCCGTCCGGCGCGCGGGAGATCACCCGGCAGGCCTTGACGCCGGGGGTCATCCGCGCGGCCCGCTCGCAGTCGAGAATGGTGCGCCAGACGACGGCGACCGGCGCCGGGATGTCGACGGCCGCCTTGACCATGCCGCGGTGGCCCGGGGCGTCGGTGCGCGCCTCGATCGGAATGTCGCCGGCCCGCAGACTGTCGCTCCAGTCGGAGGCGGACCAGGCGGGCCCGGCCACGGCGAGCCAGAGAAAAAAGGGGAGCAACCGGCGCATTGTGGTCAATGCTAACGCGCCGGCGGCGCCGGCGTCACGCTCCAGCGCGATTTTTCACCAGATCGTCGACCACGCCGGGATCGGCCAGGGTCGAGGTGTCGCCCAATGCGCCCAGCTCGTTCTCGGCGATCTTGCGTAGAATGCGCCGCATGATCTTGCCCGAGCGGGTCTTGGGCAGACCGGGGGCCCACTGGATGATGTCCGGCGCGGCGAACGGGCCGATCTCGTGGCGCACCCACAATACCAGGGCCTTGCGCAGGTCCTCGGTGGGGGTGACGCCGGCGTTCAGGGTGACATAGGCGTAGACGCCCTGGCCCTTGATGTCGTGCGGATAGCCGACCACGGCGGCCTCGGCGACGGTCTCGTGGGCCACCAGGGCGCTTTCGATCTCGGCGGTGCCCAGGCGGTGGCCCGAGACATTGATCACGTCATCGACCCGGCCGGTGATCCAGTAATAGCCGTCGGCGTCCCGCCGGCAGCCGTCGCCGGTGAAGTACTTGCCGGGATAGGTGCTGAAATAGGTCTCGAAGAACCGGCCATGGTCGCCATAGACCGTGCGCATCATGCCCGGCCAGCTGTCGGTGATCACCAGATTGCCCTCGGTGGCCCCGTCCAGCACGCCGCCTTCGGCGTCGACCAGCTGCGGCTTGACGCCGGGCAGGGGCTTGGAGGCCGAGCCGGGCTTCAGGTCGGTCGCGCCCGGCAGCGGGGTGATCAGCATGCCGCCGGTCTCGGTCTGCCACCAGGTGTCGACGATGGGGAGTTTCCCCTTGCCGACCACGCGGTGATACCAGAGCCAGGCCTCGGGATTGATCGGCTCGCCGACACTGCCCAGCAGTCGCAGGGACGACAGGTCGGTCTTGGTGACGTGCTCGTCGCCCTCGCGCATCAGGGCGCGCAGGGCGGTGGGCGCGGTGTAGAAGATCTCGACCTTGTGCTTGTCGACCACCTCCCAGAACCGGCTGGGAGTCGGATAGTTGGGCACGCCCTCGAAGATCAGGCTGGTTCCGCCATTGGCCAGCGGGCCATAGACCACATAGCTGTGGCCGGTCACCCAGCCCACATCGGCCGTGCACCAGAACACCTCGCCGGGCTTGTAGTCGAACACCGCCCAGAAGGTCCACGACGCCCAGGCCAGGTAGCCGCCGGTGGTGTGCAGCACGCCCTTGGGCTTGCCGGTCGAGCCGGAGGTATAGAGGATGAACAGCGGGTCCTCGGCGTTCATCGGTTCGGGCGGGCAGTCGGCCGAGACCCTGTCGCGCACGTCCTGCCAAACGATGTCACGGTGAGGCGCCAGCGGCACATCGGCGCCGGTCCAGCGCACCATCAGCACCTTGGTCACCCATGGGCAGCTTTTCAGCGCCTCGTCGATATTGGCCTTCAGCGGCACGCGCTTGCCGCCGCGCTTACCCTCGTCGGCGGTGATCACGAAGTGCGAGGCGCAGTCCTGGATCCGGCCGGCGATGCTGTCGGGCGAGAAGCCGCCGAACACCACCGAATGCACGGCGCCGATCCGCGCGCAGGCCAGCATGGCCACGGCCGCGATCGGGATCATCGGCAGATAGATCGTCACCCGGTCGCCCTTGCGCACGCCCTGCACCTTCAGGACGTTGGCCATGCGGCAAACCTCCTCGTGCAGCTGGCCATAGGTCAAGGTGTCGGAGGTTCCCGGCTCGTCGCCCTCGAAGATCAGGGCGATGTCGTCCTTCTTGTGCGGCAGGTGGCGGTCGATGCAGTTGGCGCTGACGTTTAGGACGCCGTCGGCGTACCAGCGGATGCGGAAGTCGTCCTTGTTGAACGAGACGTCCTTGATCTCCGTGGGGGCCTTGATCCAGTCCAGCCGGGCGGCGATGTCGCGCCAATAGCCCTCGGGATCGCTCTCGACACGCTTGAGCGCGGCCTCATAGGCGGCGGCGTCGATATGGGCCGCGCGCGCCAGGGCCTCTGGAACCGGGAAAACCTGTCCGTCGCTCACGCCGTTTACTCCCTTGATCTTGTTGAGCGGGAGTATGCTCAGGGCGCTGCGGGGTGCAAGGAGACCGTTGCGGTTTCTTGTCCGATCGCGCCGCGCTAAGCCGGAGCGGTCTTGTTCGAAGGAGTTTCCGATGCTGCTCGCCCTGTCCACCTGGTCCGAGATCGAGACCTTCCTGAAGACCTCCAAGACCGTGGTCGTGCCGATCGGCTCCAACGAGCAGCACGGCCCCACCGGCCTGCTGGGCACCGACTGGCTGTGCCCGGAGATCATCTCGCACGAGGCCCAGAAGCAATCGGACACCGTGCTGGTGGCGCCCACTTTCAATATCGGCATGGCCCAGCATCACCTGGCGTTTCCGGGCACCATCTTCCTGCGGCCCTCGACCTTCATCGCCGCGATCGGCGACTGGGTGCGGTCGCTGGGCGCGCACGGCTTCGAGCGGATCTATTTCCTCAACGGTCATGGCGGCAATGTCGCCTCGATCGAGGCGGCGTTCTCGGAGATCTATGCCGACTACAGCTTCCGCGGCCAGCGCGCGCCCTTCGCGTTGAAGCTGAAGAACTGGTGGGACCTGGCCGGCGTGATGAGCCTGGCCAACCGGCAGTTCCCCACCGGTCACGGCAGCCATGCGACCCCCTCGGAGATCTCCGTCACCCAGTGGGCCTATCCGCAGACCATCAAGACCACGGCCTATGAACCCCAGATCGCCCCGACCGGACCGATCCGCGAGGCTCTGGATTTCCGGGCCCGCTTCGCCGACGGCCGCATGGGCTCGGACCCGGCCCAGGCGAGCCCGGAAAAGGGCGGCGAGCTGGTGGCGATGGCCGCCAAGGCCCTGATCGAGGATATCGCAGCGTTTTCGGCCGAGCGGGCGCCGGGCTGATCCCGCAGCGGCAGTGGGAGCAGCCCTCGTCCTTCGACACGCTCAGGATGAGGACTATTTCACTGCCCGAGCTTCAAAATTCCTCATCCTGAGCGTGTCGAAGGCGGCTTAAGCCGCCCGCCGCTGAGCCGACTGCCCACCGGCGATGCGCAGTTCGCCCATCCGCTCGGCCAGGCGCGTGGCTTCCTGGGCGAGGGTGTGGCTGGCGGCGGTGGTCTCCTCGACCATGGCCGCGTTCTGCTGGGTGACCTGGTCCATCTGGTTCATCGTCGTATTGACCTCGGCCAGGCCGCGGGCCTGTTCCTGGGTGGAGGCCGCCATGGCGCTGACCAGAGTGTCGATCTGGTCGACCTCGCTGGCGATGGCGCTCAGGGCCTCACCGGCCTTGCCGACATAGTCGACCCCTTGGCCGACCTCGGCCGCGCTGGTGGCGATCAGGGTCTTGATCTGCTTGGCCGCGTCGGCCGACCGCTGGGCCAGGGCGCGGACTTCCTGGGCGACAACGGCGAAGCCGCGACCGGCCTCGCCGGCCCGGGCGGCCTCCACCCCGGCGTTGAGGGCCAGAAGATTGGTCTGGAAGGCGATCTCGTCGATCACGCCGATGATCTGGCCGATCTGGCTGGAGGATTTTTCAATCGCGCCCATGGCGCTGATCGCCTGGCCCACGACCGCGCCGCTGTTGCCGGCGGCGGCGCGGGCCTGCTCGACCACCTTGCGGATCCGAGTGGCCCCCTCGGCGGTCTGGCGCACGGTGCGGGTGATCTGGTCGAGGGCGGCGGCGGCTTCTTCCAGGCTGGCGGCCTGGTGCTCGGTGCGGCGCGCCAGATCGTCGGCGGCCTCGGTGATCTCGGCGGCGCCGCCATGGATCATCGACACCCCTTCCAGCGAGCCCGCGATCACGCCGGACAGCTTGTCGACCGCGGAATTATAGTCGATGCGCAGGCGCTCATAGCCTTCGGGGAAAGGCTGGTCGATACGGTGCGAAAGGTCGCCGTTCGACAGGTGGCGCAGGCCGTCGCCCAGATTGCTGACGACGGCGTTCTGGGCCGCGTCCTCGGCCGCGCGGCGGGTTTCGGCCGCGCGGCGTTCGGCGTCCAAAGTCTCGCGGACATCGGAGGCTTCGAGCTCTTTTTGGCGGGCTTCCACAGTGTCGCGGAAGGCGACCAGAGCCGTGGTCATTTCGCCGATCTCGTCGCTCCGGCCAGTCTGAGGAATTTTCGTCGCCACGTCGCCTTGCGCGAGGCGACGCAGGCTCGCCGTGATCAGGACCAGCGGCGTGATCAGGCCTTGACGGGCCGCGGTGATCAGGGTGACGGCCAGGGCGCCCGCGGCGAGCAGTAGTCCGGCCATGACGGCCTTACCGATATGGCTCAGGGACGTGGCGGCCGCGGCATCGCGCGTCGAGGCCTGCTCGATCTTCTCGGAAGCGCCTTCCATCGCGCCTTCCAGGGTGGTGAACTGGGTATTGAAGCCCGGCAGCTTGGCGCGCGTCACGGCAGGGTCCCCGTCCGCCACCGACACAAGGTCCTGGGCGGCCGCGATATAGGCCTTCAAGGGCGCGCCGACTTCGGCGAGGGCGGCCTTCACGGCGGGGTCGCGCGCAATCGCCTCGCCGTCCTGGATATCCTTGTTGAAGGCCTCGACATGTTCAGCCATCGACTTTCGCACCTCGGCGATGGCGATGTTCAGCGTCGGATCGCTGGACATGATGGCCTGGCTGACGTCGGTGCGCAGAGTGTCGTGCATCATGTCCGCGTGCATGTGCAGGCGCATGTTGCGCGCCGAGATTTCGGCGCGGTCGAGCGCAGAACCCAAACTCAGCGCCACCCAAAGCCCGGTGCCTGCCGTCGCCGCGCAGAGGAGCGCCGCGCCGCCGCAGGCTCCGATGATCTTCTGACCCAGCGACGCCATCTGCCCGTCTCCCTGTCGGAAATCGTTTCCGCGCGGGCCGATCATGGCGATCACATGTCTAACGGGTGTAAACTCTATCCTGACGGCGCAGCGACACATTGCCACGGGGTCAGGCGGTGCGCACCTCGCCCGCCTCGACCCGCACGGGCCAAGGCGTCAGGCTCTGGCCCGGGCAGGGGCCCGCCAGGCAGACGCCGTCCTCGATCCGGAACAGGGCCGCGTGGCCGCCGCACAGGATCAGATCGTCGTCGCGGGTCAGGAACCGCCCGGCGAAGCCCGCCAGCGGCCAGCCGGCGTGGGGGCAACTGTCGACATAGCCGAACACCACCTCGCCTTGTCGCACGACGAACCCGGCGAACAGGGCCTCGTCCTGGCGAAACCGAAAGCCCTTGGCGCCGGGCGAGGTGATCTCGTCCAGGGCGCACAGGCGCGTTCCCGCGGCGGGGCGGGCGGGGTTGTCAGGCAGGTCTCGCACGAAAGACCTAGAGTTCGCCGATCGCCAGGCGCCAGGGACGGACCTCGACGCTTTCGAACACGCCGGCCAGGGTGAAGGGGTCGTTGTCGGCCTGGGCCTGGGCGGCGGCCTGATCCTCGGCCTCGACGATCAGCAGCGAGCCGATCGGATTGCCGTCCTCGCCCAGCAGGGCGCCGGCCAGCTTCAGGCCCGTCGCGCCCTTGAGGTAGTCGAGATGGACCGGGCGAGTGGCCAGGCGCGTTTCGAGGGCGCCGGGCTTGTCCTTGCAGGTGATGGCGAAGAGGGGCATCGGCGGGGTCCTAATCAGGCTTCGGATTTCAGCGGTCGCGACAGCAGACCGGCGATGGCGGCGTCGACCTCGGCTTCGCCCGCCAGGATGGCGGCGACGGCCTGGCAGATCGGCATGTCGACGCCCAGGCGCGCGGCCAGGTCGCGGACGGCGGGGGCCGAGGCGACGCCTTCGGCCACCGACAGCTTGCCGGCCAAGGCCTGGGTCAGGGTCATGCCGCCGCCCAGGGCCAGGCCGACGCTCATATTGCGCGATTGCGGGCTGGAACAGGTCAAGACCAGGTCGCCCAGGCCGCACAGGCCGGCCACGGTCTCGGCCTTGGCGCCCAGGGCCAGGGCCAGGCGGGTCAGTTCGGCGAAGCCTCGGGTGATCAGGGCGGCGTGGGCGCTGCGGCCCAGACCCTTGCCCTCGACGACGCCGCAGGCGATGGCCAGCACGTTCTTGACCGCCCCGCCGGCCTCGGCCCCGATCATGTCCGCGGCGATATAGGGGCGAAAGGTGGGGGTGGCGATGGCTTCGGCGATAGACCGGCCCAGGGCCTCGTCCTCGCAGGCCAGGGTGACGGCGGTGGGCAGGCTTCGCGCCACCTCGCCGGCGAAGCTGGGACCCGACAACACCGCCAGGGGCGTGTCCGGCAGGGTCTCGGCGGCGACTTCGGTCATCAGCTTCAGGCTGGCTTGTTCGACACCCTTGGAGCACAGCACGACGGGGACGCCGGCGCGCAGATGCGGGGCCAGGGCCTTCAGGGCCGAACGCAGGTGCTGGGCGGGGGCGACGGCCAGGATCAGGTCGCAGGACGCCAGCGCCGCCATCTCGGCGACGGCGGCGATCTCGGGCTCCAGGGTGACGCCGGGCAGGAACAGGGTGTTCTCGCGCCTTTCCGCGATGCTCTGCACCACCTCGGCCTCGCGGGCCTGCAGGGTGACCGTCAGGCCGGCCCGGGCGCAGACCTGGGCCAGGGCCGTACCCCAGGCCCCGGCACCGATGACGCCCACATGGTTGAAGCTCATGCCTTGGCTCCCTTGCGGCCGAAACTGTTGCTGGGATGGGACAGGGCGGCCGCCTCGTCCAGCGGCCAGCGCGGGCGGGCCACGGCGTCCAGGTCGTCGAAGATCCCCAGGGCCAGCCGCTCGGCCCCGGCCAGGGCGATCATCGCCGCATTGTCGGTGCAATAGGCCAGCGGCGGAGCGTCGAAGCTGAAGCCGTTGTCGTCGCAGTTCCTGCGCAGGGCCGCCTTGACCGCGCCATTGGCCGCCACCCCGCCGGCCACCACGAAGCGCAGCGACTGGTCTGGATGGCTCTCTCTATAAAGCTTCATCGCCCGGTCGGTGCGTTCCGACAGCTGGCGGGCGATGGCGGCCTGGACGGCGGCGGCCAGGTCGGCGCGCGACTGTTCGTCGGTGATCTTTTCGGCTTGCCGGGCGGCGGCGGTCTTCAGGCCCGAGAACGAGAAGTCGCAGTCCTTGCGGCCAAGCAGGGCGCGCGGCAGCTCGAATTTTGACGCATCGCCGGTTGTCGCCAGCTTTTCCAGAGCCGGACCGCCCGGATAGGGCAGGCCCAGCGACTTGGCGATCTTGTCGAAGGCCTCGCCGGCCGCGTCGTCGATGGTGGTGCCCAGGCGGGTGCAGGCTCCGATACCGGCGACCTCCAGCAATTGGCAATGGCCGCCGGACACCAGCAGTAGCAGGAAGGGATAGGGAATGTCGGCGCCCAGGCGGGCCGAGACGGCGTGGCCCTCCAGGTGATTGACCGCCACCAGCGGCACGTCGCGGGCCAGGGCCACGGCCTTGCCGAACGCCAGGCCCACCATCACTCCGCCCACCAGGCCCGGCCCGGCGGTGGCGGCGACGCCGTCGATCTGGTCAAAGCCGATTCCCGCCGCCCGCATCGCCTCGGTGGCGATGGCGTCGATGGCCTCGACATGGGCTCTGGCCGCGATCTCGGGGACGACGCCGCCGAACGGCGCATGCTGCTCGAACTGGGTGCCGACGATCGAGGACAGCACGCTGACCGTTCCGTCCGCCGCGCGGCGGACGACCGAGGCCGCGGTCTCGTCGCAGCTGGTCTCCAGGCCAAGGATGGTCAGGCCGAGGGGCGTCGAGTTTGGCATTTGGTTGCGGGGTTCCCGCCGCTCCTGTAGCAGCGTTGGCTTCAATCTTGTCCTCGCAGGTAACGTTCTGACCGTGTCCCGGCAACCTCCCATCCGCATCGGCGCCCGCGGCTCCAAGCTGTCCCTGGCTCAATCGGGTCTCATGCAGGCGCGGATCGCGACCGCGCTCGGCGCGCCGGCCGGGGCCTCTCAGGCCGAGATCGACTCCTTCGCGCAGTTGATCCCCATCGTCACCAGCGGCGACCGCATCCAGGATCGCCGCTTGATGGAGATCGGCGGCAAGGGCCTGTTCACCAAGGAAATCGAGGAAGCCCTCCTGGATGGCCGCATCGACTGCGCCGTCCATTCCCTGAAGGACATGCCCGCCGAACTGCCGCCGGGCCTGATCCTGGCCGCGACCCCCGAGCGCGAGGATCCGCGCGACGCGTTCATCAGCCATATCTGCGAGCGGCTGGAAGATCTGCCCCAAGGCGCGCGGCTGGGCACGGCGTCGTTGCGTCGTCAGGCCCAGGCCCTGCACGTTCGACCCGATCTCGACGTGGTCATGATCCGTGGCAATGTCGGCACGCGGCTGGACAAGCTGGAACGCGGCGAGGCCGACGCCATCCTGTTGGCTCAGTCCGGTCTCAATCGTCTCGGCCTGGGTGATCTGCCCAAGAGCTGGCTGGACCCGATCGCGGCTCCGCCGGCTCCGGGCCAGGGCGCCCTGGTCATCGAAACCCGGTTGGACGACGTCAATGCGCCCTGGCTTGAGGCCGTGCGCTGCCGGCCGACCACCATCGCCGTCGCCGCCGAGCGGGGCGCCCTCTATGCGCTGGAAGGCTCCTGCCGCACCGCGATCGGGGCCTATGCCACCCTGGACGGCCCGCTTCTGTCGCTGATCGTCGAGGCCCTGACGCCCGATGGCGTCCAGCGCTTCCGTCGGCAAGGCGAGATCACCCTGGATGGGAGCGACGACATCGACGCCGCGCGCGCCCTGGGCCTGTCGCTGGGCGGCGCGGTGCGGACCGAGGGCGGCCACGCCCTGATCCTGCCGCACTAGGCGATGACCGCGGGCGGCGGAACAGTCTGGATCACCCGCGCCCAGCCCGGCGCCGCGGCCACGGCGCGTCGTCTCGAGGCGCGCGGCTTCACGGCCCTGATCGATCCGCTGCTCGAGATCCGCCCGCTGCGGCCCGCGCTCGACCTTGCCGGGGTGGCGGCCCTGGCCTTCACCAGCGCCAATGGCGTCGAGGCCTTCGCGCGGCTGACAGCCGCGCGGGATTTTCGGGTGTTCGCCGTGGGCGAGGCCACGGCCCGGGCGGCCGAGGCGGCGGGATTTCCCGATCCCGTCAGCGCCGATGGCGATGTCGAGGCCCTGGCGGCGCTGATCGCCGCGACCGGCCCGGGCCTGGTGTTGTGCCCGGGCGCCGATCAGCCCGCCGCCGACCTCCCGGCCCTGCTGGCCCTTAGTGGCGACCCCGCGCGGGCTTTGGCGGTTTACGCGGCCGCCGATCGCCCGCCGACGGCCGAGACGCTGGCCCTTATGTCCAGCCTGGACGCCGTGCTTCTGCATTCGCCGCGCGCGGCGCGAGGGCTGGCCAGGGGGCTCGCGACCGCGCCGGCGCCGGGACTGCGAGCCTTGTGTCTGTCGCCGGCCGTGGCCGAGCCTCTGGCCGCCGCACAGCGCGCCGGCCTTGTCGGGTCTGTGACCTTTGCGCCGCGACCCCGCGAATCTGCCCTGCTGGATCTTCTTCCACGATAGCGGAACATTGCGCGGACGGGCGGCGTGGGGCACGAATGGAGGCATGAACGCCGTTCCAGATCCCGCCGAAATCGTCGCGCCCAGTGATCCGGCGCTCTATGCCCGCCGCCGGCCTGGTCTTGGCGCGGGTTTCTGGGCGGTCACCGCCCTGTGTGTCGTTTGCGTGATCCTCGGCGGTTTGGTCGTGCATTTCAGCGCGCCATGGTTTTCAATTCGCCGCGAGGGGTCAGCCCCCCTTCAGGCCGCGGCCAGCGCGACGCCGCCGTCGGCCCGCCTGCCCATCGGCTCACCGCTCCCCGTCGACGCCGCGTCACCCGCCGAGATCGGATCGTCCGTCGAGATCGCGCAGCTGGAAACCCGTATCGCGGCGCTGGAAACGGGGCAGAGGGGGGTTTTGGACGCCGCCGCCGCCGCGCTCGCCGCCGCCTCTCTGGCCGAAGCGGCTCAGACCTCCGGTCCGTTTGACGAGGAACTGGCCAGCCTGGAGCGGGTGTTGCCCAACTCGCCCGACCTTCGGGCCCTGGCCCGTCTGGCTCAGGCCGGCGCGCCCACGCGGGCCGGTCTCGCCACGGAGTTCGAAGCCCTGGCCGGCCGCGCCGCCACGGCGGCCCGCAACCCGGGCGAAGACGCCGACCTGCTGGCCCGGATCCGCTACGCCCTGTCCAGTGTCGTCTCCATCCGTCAGATCGGTTCGACGCGGGGAACGACGCCGGACGCCAAGCTGGCCCTGGCTCAAGGCCTGCTCAATGAAGGCGACATCGAGGGCGCGGTCCGGACGCTGGATACCTTGCCCGACCCCGCTCGCGTGGTTCTGGCGGCCTGGCTGGCGGCGGCCGAGCGCCGGGTGGAGGTTGATCGCCACGTGGCGGCCATTCGCGCCGACGCCTTGGCCGGCCTGGCCCAGGTCTCCCGGGTCGCGCCATGATCCGCGCGGCCTTCATTCTCTTCCTGGTTTCGGCCGTGGCGGTCGCGACCCTGGCCCTGATGGGTGAGCCCGGCCGGGCGCATCTGGACTGGATGGGATGGCGGGTCGAAATGACCGCCGCCGCCGCGGCGCTCCTCACCCTGTTTTCCGCGCTGCTGGCCACCATGCTGTGGCGAGGCCTGATCTGGGTGATAGAGGCGCCGCGTCGGGCGGCCCGCGCCCGCGCCGAAAGCAAGCGCCAGCAAGGCGTCGAGGCCCTGTCGCGCGGCTTTCTCGCGGTCGCTGCGGGCGACGGCTCCGAGGCGCGTCGGCTGGCCCAGAAGGCGGCTGATCTGGCGGAGGATACGCCGGCCCTGGTTCGCGTCCTCGCCGCCCAGGCCGCCGAAACCGCCGGCGATCACGCCGCCGCCAAGGCCGCCTACACCGCCATGTTGGGGTTTCCGGAGATGCGTCTGGCCGGCCTTCGCGGCTTGATGCAGACGGCGCTGGCCGAGGGCGACAAGCTGTCCGCGGTGCGTCACGCCGAAACCGCCTTTGGCCTGGCGCGCACCGCCCGCTGGGCCTGGCGCGCCTTGCTTGAGGCGCGGCTTGAGGCGGGGGATTGGGCGGCCGCGCTCGACCTGGCCCAAAGCGCCCTGGACCGCAAGATCGTGCCGCCGGTGGTCGCCGAGCGGGCCCGCGCCGCCCTGCT
>JAHINZ010000177.1 GCA_018895795.1 Alphaproteobacteria bacterium | reverse complement strand
TTGCCGGCGAAGGTGTTGGTGATGATCGAGAGGGACATGGCGTTTGTGTAGCTCAGGCTTGAAGAGTCGTCACGACGTCGCGCGGACTTGCATCACGGACGCGGAGTCGCGATATAGGCCTCGGAGATCGGTGACGGGCGGAGTCCTCGCCAATCTGGTCAGGGCCGAGAGGCAGCAGCCACAACGAGTTTCGCTCCGGGTCGTCTGCCGGTCTCCACCTTTCTCTTAAATCTGTCAGCATCTGGCCGCGCGACGCGACGCAGCCTTTTGCTGCGCGTCCGGGCGCTCTACACTCGTTCCCATGGCCGACCACGACGACCTCACCCCCGATTCCGCGCCGCCATGGGAAGACGAGCCCGCCGAGCGGGACGAGAACACGGCCGACATCTTCGGCGCCCCGCCGGCTCAGGCCCCCGCGGCCGCCGCGCCGCCCCCGTCCCTTGTCGTCGCGACGCCCGTTGACGCGGTGCATGACGAGTCGGGCGCCGCCTATACCGTGCTGGCCCGGAAATATCGTCCGCGCACCTTCGAGGACCTGATCGGCCAGGAGGCCATGGTCCGCACCCTGGCCAACGCCTTCTCCAGCGGCCGCATCGCCCACGCCTTCATGCTGACCGGCGTGCGCGGGGTGGGCAAGACCACCACCGCCCGCCTGCTGGCCCGGGCCCTGAACTATGAGAGCGACACCGTCCACCAGCCCTCGGTCGACCTGACCGTCGACGGCTTCCATTGCAAGTCGATCATCGAAGGTCGGCACATGGACGTGCTGGAGCTGGACGCCGCCTCGCGCACCAAGGTCGACGAGATGCGCGAACTGCTGGACGGGGTGCGCTACGCCCCGGTCGAGGCGCGCTATAAGGTCTATATCATCGACGAAGTGCACATGCTGTCGACGGCGGCGTTCAACGCCCTGCTGAAAACGCTGGAAGAGCCGCCGCCGCACGCCAAGTTCATCTTCGCCACCACCGAGATCCGCAAGGTGCCGGTGACCATCCTGTCGCGCACCCAGCGCTTCGACCTGCGCCGGGTCGAGCCCGACGTGTTGGTCAAGCATTTCGACCGCATCGCCGCCCAGGAAGGCGCGCGGGTCGACGCCGACGGCCTGGCCCTGATCGCCCGCGCCGCCGAGGGCTCGGTGCGTGACGGCCTCTCGCTGCTGGATCAGGCCATCGTCCAGACCGAGCGCGGCGCGACGGTCTCGGCCGCCGTGGTCCGCGACATGCTGGGCCTGGCCGATCGCGGCCAGACCATCGCCCTGTTCGAGGCCGTGATGAGCGGCAAGCCGGCCGACGCTTTGGAAGGCTTCCGGGCCCTGTGGGGTTTCGGGGCCGATCCGGCGGTGGTCATGCTGGACCTGCTGGACCATTGCCATGGCGCGGCCGTGGCCAAGGCCCTGGGGCCCGACGCCCTGACCCTGCCCAAGGAACAGGCCGCGCGCCTGGCCGCCATCGGCGCCCACACCTCGGCCGGCACGCTGTCGCGGCTGTGGCAGATGCTGCTGAAGACCCATGACGAGGTGCGCCGCGCCCCCGACGCCAAGGCGGCGGCCGAGATGGCGCTGATTCGTCTGTGCTACGCGGCCGACCTGCCCGGTCCGGAAGAGGCTCTGAAGGCCCTGCGCGACGGGACGCCGGTTGGCGGCGCCCCGGGCGGCGGCGGCGGCTCGCTGGGCGGTGGCGGCGGATCCGGCGGCGGCGTCAGCGCCCAGGCGGTGACCATGGCCTCGCCGGCGGCCCAGGCCCTGCCCGTGCTGGCCTCGTTCGACGACGTCCTGGCGCTGATCACCGCCAAGCGCGACATCGGCCTGCGGCTGGATGTCGAGCAGTTCGTGCGCCCGATCAGCTTCCGGCCCGGGGCCATCACCTACGAGCCCGCCCCCGGCGCGCCCGGCAATCTGGCCGGCCGTCTGGTCCGCGCCCTGAAGGAATGGACCGGCCAGCCCTGGCTGGTGGCCGCCGAGGGCGGCGGCGGGGCCGAGACCCTGATGGAACGCCAGAAGCGCGAGGACCGCGAGGTCCTGGCGCAGATCAAGACCGACCCGTTCATCGCCTCGGTGCTGCGCACCTTTCCGGGGGCCGAGATCGTCGAGATCCGCAAGATCCTGACGCCCGAGGCCCCGCCGATCGAGCCGGACGAGGTCGAGGACTGATTTTCGCCCTTCCCCCTTTGATGGGGGAAGGGTTGGGGATGGGGTGAAAGCCTCTCCGGATGCGGCTCGGCCGATGTGAAATCGTCCGGCGGCGCCACCCCCACCCCTGCCCCTCCCCCATCAAGGGGGAGGGAACGTGCTTATGAGACGGAGCAGACCATGAAAGATCTCGGCGGCCTGATGAAACAGGCCCAGGCGATGCAGCAGAAACTGGCCGACGCCCAGGCGCGGCTTGCCGAGACCCTGGTCGAGGGCGCTTCCGGCGGCGGCATGGTCACCGTGACCCTCAAGGGGACGGGCGAACTGGCCAAGGTCAGGATCGATGAAAGCCTGATCGCCCCCGGTGAAGGCGAGGTGATCGAGGATCTGATCGTCGCCGCCCACGCCGACGCCAAGAAGAAGCTGGACGCCACCCAGGCCCAGATGATGCAGGACGCCGCCGGCCCGATGGCGGGCCTGATGGGCGGTCTGCCCGGCATGAAGTTCTAGGACCCACCCTTCCGCTGGTCGGGGATTTTCAAGGAAAAGAATGGCCGCTTCCGCCGGACCCGAGATTGAACGCCTGATCGCCCTGCTGTCCAAGCTGCCGGGGCTGGGTCCGCGCTCGGGCCGGCGGGCGGCCCTGGCCTTGCTGAAGAAGCGCGACACCCTGCTGGCCCCGCTGACCGCCGCGATGGTCGACGCCCAGGCCAAGGTGCGGACCTGTTCGATCTGCGGCTCGCTCGACACCACGGAACCCTGCGCGGTGTGCGCCGACCAGGGCCGCGACGGTGGGCTGCTCTGCGTGGTCGAGGAGGTGGGGTCGCTGTGGGCGATGGAGCGGGGCGGCCAGTTCAAGGGCCGCTATCACGTGCTGGGCGGGCTGTTGTCGGCGCTGGACGGGATCGGGCCCGAGGCGCTGCGGGTCAGTGAACTGCTGGCCCGGGTGGCGGGCGGCGAGGTGGCCGAGGTGATCCTGGCCCTGCCGGCCACGGTGGACGGCCAGACCACGGCCCACTATCTGGCCGATCGCCTGGCGGCGGCCAGCAATGTGGCGGTGACGATGTTGGCGCGCGGCGTTCCGGTGGGCGGCGACCTGGACTGGCTGGATGACGGTACGATCGCCCAGGCCTTGCGGGCGCGACGGCCCGCCTGAGGCCCAGGACTGAGGTCTAGAAGAGCGCGCGGAACGCGAAGGCCAGGCCGACCCAGGCGGTGAGGCTCAGGGCGATCACGCCCAGGCGACCCCAGGTGAAGCGCGGCGCGGCCATCCGGCGGATGGTTCCGGCGGACGATGCTTGTTCGTAGCTGACATAGGCCATGGCTTCCTCCTCGCCCCTCTAACGGAGGCTGAACGCAATCGCGCCCCAGGCCATGCAACGCCCTTCACGCTTAACCATTTCTTACCGTGATCGAAGCTGGAGCATAGCGTGGCAAAGCGTCACGGGCCAGGGGCGCTGTTGGAATCTTTCTCCTGTCACCCTAGAGCAGCATGTCAGTTTGGGGTTGTTTCCACCTAGTTTGTCTCGTTTTTGTGCGGTTCTATCTCAATTGTGGCGACGCGTCGGCGTCAGCCTGGTCCCCGCCGTCGACGGTGGGAGGCCAGTGTTCGGCCTGGCTGGAACCCGAGCCGCTGTCGGTGTGGCGAACCACGGCGTCGACATCGACGGTCGCGCTGTCGGCGGCCGTCAGCGGGCCGACCTCGAAGCTCACGGTCTGAGGATAGAAGGCGACCCGATGGCTGATCGGTTCGACGGCGGGATAGGGGGCCTCGTAGGACCACACCGCGTTGTCGATCACCTGGCCGTCGCGATAGATGGTGAAATAGCTCGCCTCGCCCTTGTAGGGGCAGTGGCTGGTCTTGTCGGTGCGGCGCAGGAAACTCATCCGCACGTCTTCGCGCGGGAAATAGCGCACGGGCGGATAGCCGGCCTCGCGCAGCACCAAGACGTCGTCGCTGTCGGCGATCTCATGACCCTCGAACAGCACCCGTATGCGCGCGGGCTCGCGCTCCAGGGTGATCGGGTGGGTCTCGTCGGGGGTCTTCATCCTGTGGTCTCCTGGCCGCGAATGTCTCACCGTGAAACGCGCGAGACGCGAACTCGGCTCCCGCCCGGCAAGCCGTTGCTTGTTAAACGCATTGTCGCGTGATCTTCTCCCGCCAACTGGGGGCGGCGAGGGTAAATCGACCATGAAGGCCGTCCCGACCCTTCATCACGTCAAGGTTAGTGCATGAATATCGTTATCGCCCTGGGCATACTGGTCACGCTCGTGACCGGTATTCCCGTGCTTATCCAGCTGCTCCGCGACCATCCCAAGGGGTTGCTGATCCTGTTCTTCGCCGAGATGTGGGAGCGCTTCTCCTATTACGGCATGCGGGCCATCCTGATCTTCTACCTCACCCAGCACTTTCTGTTCGATCCGAAGGTCGCCTCGGGCCACTACGGATCCTACACGTCCCTGGTTTACTTGCTGCCGCTGATCGGCGGCTTCCTGGCCGACAAGTATCTGGGCACCCGCAAGGCCGTCGCGTTCGGCGCGATTCTGCTGGTCGCCGGCCATCTGACCATGGCGATCGAGGGCAAGCCCGCCGTCCAGACCCTGACCTATGCCGGCCAGACCTATGACTTCCAGTCCGAGGGCCGCGGGCAGGCCCTGGTCGCCAAGCTGGTCGTCGCCGGAAAGCCCTATGAGGTGGCCGCCACCAAGGCCGGCGATTTCGAGATCAAGGGCTTGCCCGCCGACGCGCCTTTGCCGGCCGTGCTGGCCAAGACCGCCTACAAGCTGGACGTGAAGGATCGCGATCCGCTGTATCTGAACATCTTCTGGCTGGCGCTTTCGATGATCATCGTGGGGGTGGGCTTCCTGAAGCCCAATATCTCCACCATCGTCGGTCAGCTGTATCCGCAGGGCGATCCGCGCCGCGACGCGGGGTTCAACCTCTATTATTACGGCATCAATCTGGGCTCGTTCTGGGCCTCGATCCTGTGCGGCCTGCTGGGCGTCACGGTCGGCTGGTGGGCGGGCTTCGGCCTGGCCGGGGTCGGCATGGCCGCCGGCTTCGTGGTGTTCGTGCTGGGCAAGCCCTGGCTGATGGGCAAGGGCGAGCCGCCGCAGCCCAAGGCCCTGAAGGCCAAGGTGCTGGGACCGATCAATCAGGAGATGCTGATCTACATCCTGGCCCTGGCGGGTCTGGGGGGCGTGTTCTTCCTGGTGCAGTACAACGCCGTCGTCGGCCTGGCGCTGAACATCGGCATCCTGTCGTCGCTGGGCTATATCGGCTGGTTCATGTTCGCCAAGTGCGGCAAGGAAGAGCGTGAGCGCCTGGCCTTGGCCGTGTTCCTGGTGTTCGGGGCGGTGGTGTTCTGGACCCTGTTCGAACAGGCCGGCTCGTCGCTGAGCCTGTTCGCGGCCACCAATGTGCAGCTGGATCTGGTCAAGGCGCCGATCCAGTGGTTCGGCGGCGCCGTCACCCTGGCCACGCCCGAGCAATTGACGGCGGCCGGCCTGGATCGGGCGGCGACCTTCTGGGTCAACACCAGCTTCAACGCGCCGCAGACCCAGGCCCTGAACGCCGGCTGGATCCTGATCTTCGCGCCGATCTTCGCCTATCTGTGGACCTGGCTGGGCAAGCGCGGCCAGGATCTCAACCCCGTCGTCAAGTTCGGCCTGGCTCTGATCCAGGTGGGGGCGGGCTTCCTGATCCTGCAGGCCGGCGCGGTGTTCGCCGACGGCGCCTTCCGTCTGCCGCTGATCTTCCTGGTGGTCATGTACATGCTGCACACCACCGGTGAGATGTGCCTGTCGCCGGTCGGCCTGTCGCAGATGACCAAGCTGTCGCCGCTGGGCGTGGTGTCGTTCATGATGGCCGTCTGGTTCCTGGCCGTGGCCATCGCCCAATGGGTGGGCGGCAAGATCGCCGGCCTGACCGCGACGGAAACCGTCGGCGGGCAGGTTCTGGATCCCGCCGCGGCCCTGGCGACCTCGCTGAAGGTGTTCAACGTCATCGGCCTGGTCGCGATCGGTATCGGGATCCTGTTCCTGATCCTGTCGCCATGGCTGAAAAAGTGGTCGCATGGCTCGGACCTGACCGCCGCCGTCGAAGCCGATCCCACCACGGCGGTTTGATCACAGGCTGCCCTAAAAACGAAAGGCCCCGGAGCAATCCGGGGCCTTTTTCTATTGTCCGAGCGGCAGAAGCGTTTGCGCCCTAAACCGCCGTGCCGCCCACGGTCAGGCCGGTGATCTTCAGGGACGGCTGACCGACGCCGACCGGGATGCCTTGGCCCGACTTGCCGCAGACGCCGATGCCGGGATCGAAGGCGAAGTCGTTGCCGATCATCGTCACCTTGGTCAGGGCGCTGGGGCCGTCGCCGATCAGGGTGGCGCCCTTGACCGGGGCGGTGATCTTGCCGTCCTCGACCAGATAGGCCTCGGTGCACTGGAACACGAACTTGCCGTTGGTGATGTCCACCTGGCCGCCGCCGAAATTGGCGCAATAGAGGCCGCGCTTCATCGAGGCGATCATCTCGGCGGGATCGTCGTGGCCGGCCAGCATGCCGGTATTGGTCATGCGGGGCAGGGGCATGTGGGCGTAGGACTGGCGGCGACCGTTGCCGGTGGGCTTCATGCCCATCAACCGGGCGCTCATCCGGTCATGCATATAGCCGACCAGAATGCCGTCCTCGATCAGGATGGTGCGTTCGGTGGGGGTGCCCTCGTCATCGATGGTCAGCGAGCCGCGACGGCCGGCCAGCGCGCCGTCGTCGAACACCGTGACGCCCTTGGCCGCCACGCGCTCGCCGATGCGGCCGGAAAAGGCGCTGATGCCCTTGCGATTGAAGTCGCCTTCCAGGCCATGGCCGACGGCCTCGTGCAGCAGCACGCCGTTCCAGCCGGGGCCGAGCACCACGTCCATCTCGCCGGCCGGACAGGCGACGGCGTCCAGATTCACGAGGGCCATGCGCAGGGCCTCATCGACCTGTTCCTGCCAGATGTCGGGGCTGATCCAGGCGGCGAAGCCGGCGCGGCCGCCAGCCCCGGACGAGCCGCTCTCGCGGCGGCCGTCCTTCTCGACGGTGACCTGGACATTGACGCGGACCAGGGGACGCACGTCGCGGACCAGCTTGCCGTCGGCGCGCAGGATCTCGATCACCCGCCGCTCGCCGGCCATCGAGGCCATCACCTGAACGACGCGCGGGTCGCGGGCCCGGGCAAAGGCGTCGATTTCCTGCAGCAGGGAAACCTTGTCGGAGAAGCCGGGCGAGGCGAGCGGGTCGTCGTCGCCATAGTGCCGTTCATTGGTCGAGCGCGGCCCTTCGGCGCTGACGCCCGCATAACCGCGCTTGGCCAGGCTGGCCGCGGCTGCGGCCCGGCCGATGGCGGCCTCGGAAATCTCGGCGGCGTGGGCGTAGCCGGCCGTCTCGCCGGCCACCACGCGCAGGCCAAACCCCTCGCCCGAATCATAGGAAGCCGATTTCAGGCGGCCGTCGTCGAAGACGAAGGCCTCGCTTTCCGATTTTTCCAGGAACAGCTCGCCGTCATCGGCGCCGGCCAGGGCCTCGCCCAGGATCTTGCGGGCGTGATCGGGATCGACGCCGGCGGCCTCCAGCAGGGAGGGGGCGTTCAAAAGCGAGGCGGGGAGCGGAGCGTTCATGCGCTTACAGGTAAGCGTTCGAAGCGCATCCGTCACCCCGCCCCTTTGTCTCAGTAGCTGTGGCGCACTTCGCCAGAGCCGCTGACCGTACTGGTTTCGCTCAACGGCTTGCGGTTCAGGCTGACATCGCCGCTGCCGGAGATCGCGATCTGGACCTCGTGGCTGACGTCGATCTCGGCGTCTCCGCTGCCGGACGTCGCGATCTTGGCGTCGCGGGCCTCCAGGCTTTCCAGATCGGCGTCGCCAGAGCCGGCCGCGACCAGTTCCAGCTGCTGGCTCTTGCCTTCGGCCCTCACATCGCCGCTGCCGTTCAGGGCCAGGGCCAGCATCGGTTGATCATAGCGGTTGATCTCCAGGTCGCCCGAACCATTGAGTTCGAAGTGTGTGACGGACGGCGCGACCACGGTGATGCGGACCCGGTCTGAATCGCTGGCGATCCGCACACCCCGGGCGTCGATGGTCAGGCTGCCGTGATCGATCGCGTCGCTGTCCGCCAGGTTAATGCGGCCGTCGGCGACCCTGAGTCGGTCAACGAAGGCCTTGGGCCCGGAGACCACGATCTTGGCCTCGGTCCCCTGAACATAGGTGACGTCCACCGGCAGGTTGAGGGTCAGGCTGTCCGTACCGGTCCAGGCGAATTGCCGGTCGACCATAGGCGAGGCCGCGCGTCCAGCCAGGCCGACATGGCGGGTGCGATGGATCACCTTGCCGTTTTCGCGAATGACGATCCTGTCGCCGTCCTCGTCGAACGGAATGGTCCAACCGTCCTTGAGAATGACCGGGCCGGCCAAGGCGGCGACGCCGGCCAGGCAGCCGAGCATCAGCACGAAGCTGGCGCCGGCGATGATGAGCGCATTACGGATCATGACGGGCCCCTCAGCCTTGATTGTCGATGGCCGGCTTGAGCAGCCGGAAGTGCAGACGGCCGTACCAGACGACCACATTGACCAGGCCGACCGTCGCCAGGGTCAGCAGGGCCCCCAGGAAGGTGGCTCCCGCCATCAGGCCCACGCCGGCCAGGAAGGCCGTCATCGGTCCGCCCGGCGGCGCGGCCAGCGGCCCCATGGCGAACACCAGTCCGCCGGAGACGAACAGGGCGACCACGGCGACCAGGAAGCCGAACAGCGTGGCCAGCACCCCCATCAGCAGGGGCAGCAGGAACATGATGTCGATGGCCCCCAGACCGATCAGCGCCACGATCGCGGCCCCGGCGGCGGAGGGATTCTTGGTCTCTTCCCAACGCCGCAGTCCGGCGTCGGCGCGCAGCTCGCGGGCCAGACGATCGGGATCGCCCAGGGCGGCGGCGGCTTCGGCCTCGGTGCGACCGTCGGCCGCAGCCTCGGCGAAGTGCGCCTCGTGATCGGCGACGATGTCGGCGATCGTGACGGCGGGCAGGCCCGCCAGGCCGCGGCGTAGCCGCGTCATGAACTCATTTCGGGTCATGCGGCGGCTCCCAGAATATCGTCGACGGCCTTGGTGAAGGCGGCCCATTCGGTCTTCTGTTGCGTGAAACTGGCCCGGCCCACGGGGGTCAGACGGTAATATTTACGCGGCGGGCCGCTCTGGGATTCGACCAGATAGGTCTCCACCAGGCCGTCCGACTGCATGCGTCGCATCAGCGGATAGATTGTTCCCTCCCCCATATCGATGTCCTTCGCGAGCTGGCTGGCGATCTCGTAGGCGTAGCTGTCGGCGCGTGACAGCAAGGCCAGCACGCAGAGCGCCAGCACGCCCTTCTTCAATTGAATTTCAATGGCTTCCGACACGTTGTCCTCGCCGTGGTTGCTGCAGTCTTCTACCGCAAGGTACTGGTCGGTGCAAGGTAGCTGTCAATGAACGATACGTAATGTACCGGAGGTCAAAACGGACCTTGTTGAAAATCGATCTCAACTGGCTGGGCCGCGGGGCGCGATCCGCGGCTTTCCGGGCGCTGTCTGGTGCTTGGCAACGGAAGATGATGCGCGTATGCAGCCAGCAGACCGGCCAAAAGGGGTGGGCGCGGTGTCGACTCATGTTCTGGTCGATGTCGCGATTCCGTCTCTGGGGTCGTATTGTGCATGTCGGCGCGACGTGTCGTTGATCGAGGTCAATCGACCGACGTCAGGTCGCCGCCGAAACGGGCCGTGAGGGATATGAAGGCGCAATTTCAGGGGATTCGGCGGGTTTTGACGGGCGCTAGCGCCCTCGCCGCCACAGTGATTTTCACCGCGGCTTTCGCGGGGCAGGCCCTCGCCAAGGATCTGCTGGGCCAGCCGACGCCGGGGGCGATCGACCTCCAGCCGGCCGCATCGGTGCTGAAGCACGACGCGATCTGGTTCCACGACGTGATCCTGATGCCGATCATCACGGCCATCACCGTGCTGGTGGCGGGCCTGCTGATCTGGATCGTGATCCGCTACAACAAGAAGTCCAACCCGATCCCGGCCAAGTTCAGCCACAACACCACGATCGAGATCATCTGGACGGTCGTTCCGGTGATCATCCTGATGGTGATCGCGATCTTCTCGTTCCGGCTGCTGTTCGCCTATAACGACATGCCCAAGCCGTACATGACGGTGAAGGCCACCGGCTACCAGTGGTACTGGGGCTATGAATATCCCGACCAGAAGATCAGCGAGATCACCTCCCTGCCGCTGAGCAAGGAAGCCGCCGAGGCCAAGAAGGTCCCGTACCTGCTGGCCGCCGACAAGGCGATGGTGGTGCCGGTCAATCAGGTGGTCCGCGTGCAGGTCACCGGCGCCGACGTGATTCACGCCTTCGCCCTGCCGGCCTTTGGTCTGAAGACCGACGCCATCCCCGGCCGTCTGAACGAGACCTGGTTCAAGGCCGAGAAGATCGGCACCTACTACGGCCAGTGCTCGGAACTGTGCGGCGTTGAGCACTCGAACATGCCGATCGAGATCAAGGTCGTTTCGCAGACTGAGTTCGACGCCTGGGTGCAGGCCCAGACCGCGCCGCCGGTCGCCGCCGCGCCTGTCGAGGCTCCGGCCGCGACCCCCGTCTCGGCTCCGGCCGCCGTTCCCGCTTCCGTTCCGGCCGTGGCTCCCGCCGCGCCGGCGGTCTAAGACACGATTGCAGGATTAGTCCGATGGCTCACGCCGCTGACATCGATCATCACGACGACGCCCACGGGGCGGGCGATAAGCCGCCCTTCATCCAGCGCTGGTTCTTCTCGACGAACCACAAGGACATCGGCACCCTCTACATCCTGTTCGCCATCATGGCGGGCCTGGTGGGCGGCGCCCTGTCGGGCCTGATCCGTTGGGAACTGATGGAGCCCGGCATCCAGGTGTTCAAGGACACCGGCCTGCTGGGCCAGATCGGCTTGTTCAAGGGCAAGCACGGCTATAACGCCGTCGTCACCGCCCACGCCCTGATCATGATCTTCTTCATGGTCATGCCCGCCATGATCGGCGGCTTCGGCAACTGGTTCGTGCCGATCATGATCGG
>JAHINZ010000176.1 GCA_018895795.1 Alphaproteobacteria bacterium | reverse complement strand
GTCTCGAACCATTTCAAAGACCAACTTGAACCCCCGAAAGGGTCCTTACGCAGCGTCCGCAAAACAAATTGGCCCTCGCGGTCACCCGCGGGGGCTGATGTCCAGATATTGCGCCCCTCCCCGAAGGAAGGTTAGCGGCGCTATGTCCGGGCGTCTCGCGAACCGCGTTTGAGCCCTATAGCTCACAGCCGGTCCAACAGAGGCGCGCTTGTACGTTCCGAATCTCGTTTCGTCAAGCGCTCCGCTTGCCGTTTCGCGCCACAAAGTGAGGCGACTCGGCGAGCCGCTTCTGGATAGGCGCCTGCCCTCCCCTCCGCAACCCCTCATCTGTCATCGGCTTGTCAGAAAGCGGTAAGGCCAAGGTCAGAACGTGCGTGCTGGCGCGGGTGGGCGGCCATGATCGTCTTTCAAGTGTCACAAATGCGCATCAAGCGCCCCTGAAGCGCGACCTTCGCCCCTTGTGAGGGTGTCCCGGGCTCAATAGATGCGCCCCTCCCCGGCGGACTGGTGGCCCCTCCCCCACAACGACCGCCAGCGCCGGGGCTGTTCCACTAAGGGGATTACCCACTATGAAGACCCAACTCTTTGCCGCCGCCGCCGTTCTGGCGCTGGCCGTCTCGGCTCCCGCCTTCGCCCAGCAAATCGGCTCGGTCGGCGCCGCGGTGAACTACACCAACCTCGACACCAACCTCGCCAGCGGCAACGGCTCGTCCGTCAAGATCGACGGCGCGATCGCCATTCCGACCGCTTCGGCCTGGACCGTCACCGTTAACGGCGACGTCAGCATCTCGGACAACGATCTGAGCCAGGAGACCGTCGCCTCGGGCGCCGCCCACCTGACCACCAAGATCAGCGACAGCTGGCGCGTCGGCGGCTTCACCACCTTGTCGCGTCCGAGCAATGACACCCTGTGGGCCGTCGGCGCCGAAGCCCACAAGTATCTCGACAAGGTCACCCTGTCGGGCCTGGCGGCCTACGGCCAGTCGAACAACCTGAACGCCGACCTCTACGCCGTGCGCGGCGAGGCCCGCTATTTCGTGACCGACGACTTCCGGCTCGACGGCGGCCTCGGCTATTCGCGCGTCGACGCAAACCTCAAGGCCGACGTGTGGGACGCCAACCTGGGCGGCGAATACAAGTTCGCCAATTCGGGCTGGAGCACCTTTGGCAAGTACGTCCACACCGAGTCCAGCGATCTGGCCGACCTGAAGTCAGACGCGGTGAAGATCGGCGTGCGTTACACCTTCGGCGGCAGCCTGAAGGCGCGTGACGCGGCCGGCGCCGACCTGGCGACCGCCGGCGACGTGTTCGGCTTCAGCGTCCGCTAGTCGCGAGCGCGAAAGCCTAGAAAGACCGAAGGCCCCGGGACATCCGTCCCGGGGCCTTCTTCTACGCTCTATATATAGGCGCGGTCAGCGAACGTGGCTCAGTGGCCGATAATCAGATCGCCCGAACCCGCGACGTGCTTGCTGACCGAGCCGGTGGCCCGCGCGATCCGCACATCGCCCGAACCGGCCACCGACACGTCAACGTCGCCGACCTCGCCGTCGTGGGTGACGTCGCCCGAACCCATGATGTTGACCTCGATCGACCGCGCCCGGCCGCCGGCGATGGTCACGTCGCCCGAGCCCATCACATTGATCTCGATCTTGCCGGTGACGCTGGCGGCGACGACGTCGCCGGAACCGGCGATCGACACCTCGACATCACCCGCGATCGCCTGGGTCTTGACGCTGCCCGAACCGGCGATGCTGATCTCGGCCGATCCCGCCGTGCCGGCCGTGGTGTCGCCCGAGCCGGCCTGGCTGACCTCAAGCTTGTCCTGAACATTGGCCACCGTCCAATCGCCGCAACCGGCATTGGCCAGTTCGAGGCTTTCGCTGCGTCCCACGCTGCCGAACACGGCGCCGCCGCCCGACACCTCGACCCGCATCGGCGTCCGCACGACGATCTGCGGGATGTCTTCCCACTTCACGTGGCCGACGCCGCGCACCCCGATGGTGGTGACGCCCATCTTGCTGTCGCAGCTGCTGATCCTGTTCATTCGCAGGTCGCCATCGACAATCGTCTCATCGCCGCTCTGGCGGACGGTCAAGGGCAAGCTCTTGTTGGTCGTGATGAACTCGACCTTCACATCGGCGCGGGCTTCGGGAATCACGACCACGCGGACCACCGCGTCCTTGATCTTGACCGAAGGGGACGCGGCGGCGGCGCCCGCGAAACCCAGGGCGGCCATGCCGGTGGCCAGTACGAGAAGAGCGCGCATCGAATATTTCCCCTGTCGGATGGCGTTGATGCGGGAAAGCTAGCGAGACGCGCCGTCAGGCACGACTTAATTCGAGGTCATGACCGCGATGTCACAAATCGGCCCCACGCTCATGGGTCTGCCGGTCGGTGGGCTGAAAGGCGCACCGGAACCGACTTATAGGCCGGGGTGCCGCTGCGCGTATCGCGGTCGTTCAGGTCGATCAGGATATTGGTCTCGGGATAATAGGCCGCCAGGCAGCCGCTCGGGATGTCGCGCGCCACCACGGTGAAACCGCGCACCACCCGCTGATCGCCCGGATCGAAGGCCGCCGCCAGATCCACCCTGTCGCCCGAGGTCAGTCCGCGCGCGGCGATGTCTTCCGGGTTGGCGAAGATCACGTCGCGACGACCGAACACCCCGCGATAGCGATCGTTCTGACCATAGATCGTGGTGTTGTACTGATCGTGGCTGCGCAGGGTGGTCAGCAGCATCACCTCGGGATCGGCGCGGCGCGGATCGCCGGCCTGGGGCGCGTGAACCAGGAAGTTGGCCTTGCCCGAGGCCGTCTTCCACACCCGATCCGACGGCGGCACCGGCAGGCGGAACCCGCCGGGCGCGCGGACGCGCTCATTATAGTCGGCGAAGGCGTCGGGAAACACGCGGGCGATCAGGGTCCGGATCCGGTCATAGTCGCCGGCCAGGCCCGCCCAGTCGATCGTGTCGTCTTCCCCCAGTACGGCCCGGGCGATCCCCGCGACGATCGCCGGCTCGGACTTCAGATGCTCGGAGGCCGGCGCGTTGAGGCCCTTGGAGGCGTGGACCATCGACATCGAGTCCTCGACCGTCACCGCCTGGCGACCGCCGGCCTGGATGTCGATCTCGGTGCGGCCCAGGCAGGGCAACAGGAGGCTGTCCTGGCCGACCAGCAGATGGGTGCGGTTGGGCTTGGTGGCCACGTGCACCGCCAGGTCCAGCTTGCGCAGGGCGGCGAAGGTGCGGATCGGATCGGGCGCGGCCACGGCGAAATTGCCGCCCAGGCCCAGGAACACCTTGGCCTCGCCGCGCTCCATCGCCTCGATCGCCTCGACCACCGTATGGCCGTGGCGGCGGGGCGGTTCGAACCCGAAGACCTCGCGCAAGGAGTCCAGCAAGGCGGCCGGCGGCTTCTCGGCCACCCCGACGGTCCGCGCGCCCTGGACATTGGAGTGGCCGCGCAGCGGACAGATCCCCGCCCCCCGCCGACCGATATTGCCCTTCAGCAGCAGCAGATTGACCAGTTGCTGCACCGTGCCCGAGGAGTCCCGATGCTGGGTCAGGCCCATGCCGTAGCAGAGGATCGTCGCGTCCGACCGCGCGCAGGCGGCGGCGGCCTCCTCGAGCTGGGCGCGCGACAGACCCGAGCCGCGCTCGATCTCCGGCCAGGCCAAGGCGTCCAGTGACGCGGCCAGGGCCTCAAACCCCGTCGTGTGCTCGGCGATGAAGTCGCGGTCGATCGCATCCAGGGCCAGCATGGCCTTCATCAGGCCCTGCACCGCCAGGGCGTCGCCGCCGATGGTCAGCTGGTAGTAGGCCGAGGCGATCGGGGTCGAGGACAGGGTCGCCATCTCGACCGGATCCTGCGGCGAGGCGAACTTTTCCAGCGCCCGCTCGCGCAGCGGGTTGAAGGCCAGGATCGTCGCGCCCCGCCGAGCGGCGTCGCGCAGGGTGGCCATCATCCGGGGATGGTTGGTGCCGGGGTTGTGGCCAAAACAGAGGATCAGGTCGGCGTAATCGAAATCGTCCAGCGTCACCGAGCCCTTGCCCATGCCGATCGAGTCCGGAAGGCCCACGCTGGTGGGCTCGTGGCACATGTTGGAACAGTCCGGGAAATTGTTGGTCCCGAACTTGCGCCCCAGAAGCTGGTAGAGAAACGCCGCTTCGTTGGAGGCGCGACCCGAGGCGTAGAATTCAGCCTGGTTGGGATCATCCAGCGCCCGCAAGGCCGCGCCGGTCCGCGCGAAGGCCTCGTCCCAGCTGATCGGCAGATAGCGGTCGCTGGCGGCGTCATAGGCCATGGGCTCGGTCAGCCGGCCCAGGTCCTCGATCGCGTGATCGCTCCAGGTCAGCAGCTCGCTCACCGTGTGGCGCGCGAACACCTCCGGCGTGGCGCGTTTGCTGGTGGCCTCCCAGGCCACGGCCTTGGCGCCGTTCTCACAGAACTCGAACGACGAGGTGTGCTTGGGATCAGGCCAGGCGCAGCCGGGACAATCGAAACCCTCGGGCTGGTTGGCCGACAGCAGGGTGCGGCCGCCCTCGATCACCGTCGCCTGGTCGCCCAGGGCCCCGGCCACCGCCTTCAGCGCGCCCCAGCCGCCGGCGGGGGCGTCATAGGGTCGGACACCCGGAATCTTCGCCTCGGACATCAGACGGTCTCCAAAGCGGCTTCGACCAGACGGTCGGCCCGGCTGAACACGGTGTGGCCGTCGGCGCGGGCCAGGGCGACCAGGGTCAGTCCCGCCTCCTGGGCCTTGCGGATCGCCAGCTCGGTCGGGGCCGAGACCGCGACCAGGATCGGACAGCCGATCCGAACCGCCTTTTCGACCATCTCGAACGAGCAGCGGCTGGTGACCACGATGAAACCCTGGCTGGCGTCAAGCGCCGCTGACGCCATGGCGCCGGCCAGCTTGTCCAGGGCGTTGTGGCGGCCGACATCCTCGCGCGACAGCCGGACGCGGCCGTCCGGGTCGGCGAAGGCGGCGGCGTGGGTGGCGCGGGTCAGACGTCCCAGCGTCTGGGCCTGGGTCAGCGCCTCCAGCGCCCGCTGCACCGCCGGGTGGGCGATCTGTCGCCCCTCTCCCACCTGGGGCAAGGGCCGCACGGCGTCGGCCAGACGCTGCACGCCGCACAAGCCGCAGCTGGAGCGCCCCTCCAGCGTGCGCGGCCGGGCCTTGTGGCGAACCGAGCCAACCCTTAGGCGGACGTCGGCCAGCAGGCCCAGATCGGTCTCGCGGACCTCGACACGCAGAATGTCGGCCGCGCCGGCTACCGCCTCGGTCAGGGTGAAACCCCGGGCCAGGTCCTCGACGTCATCGGGCGTGGCCATCAGCACCGTGTGCGGCCGTCCGTCGAACGACAGCCCCACGGCGACCTCGTCAGGCACCAGGCGTTCGACGGATTCGATCTTGGCGTCGGCGCGCCACTGCTGAGCGGGACGGCGAGTGCTGGTCGGGATCGGCATGACCGCGAGCCTATCGCGCCCCGCCGCTCCACGTCACGACAAATGCTGACCCCGCCGAGCGCGGCGTGGCGTGAACAGGATGGACCTCACACGCCCGAACGCGCCGGGCGCCCAGCGCGACCGGTCGATCAAACCAGCACGCACGGGTTCGCGGCCTCGCCGGTTTCACCAGCGAGATCGGCCCCCGAAAACTTGGGGAGGCGGCGGAGCGTCCGGGTCAGGCCCGGATGAGGTTGTGTTGGAGTACCGTTTCGGCCGGGGCCGGAGCGCTCCGCGCGATCGATTTTCCGGTGAGCCTTCGAGACGCGGGGTTTTAACCCGCTCCCGATTTCAGCCCCCGACGGGCGGAAGGGAAGCGACCCTTCCGGACCGCGCGGGCGATTTCAGCCCGCGCCTGGCGCGCCTTGCCGGGCGTCGGCGAAGGGTGGTCCCGGCGGTCTGGGCCTGGCCTCGACACGGGACGGTCCTCGAGGGGTGTCCCGCTCAGCCAGACCCCGCCGGGCCTTCGACGACGGCCGACGGGCGCGACCCGCTCGACCGCCCCCACCCCCCGTCAGGTCGCCAGCTGGACGGCCTCCCCAGGGGCGGGGCGAGAGGTAGTATGCGGGAGGTTTTGGGGGTGATGCGTCGATTTTGCATCGTGACGCTGGGTCGGGCGGTTAGGGCGTTGAATTTGTTGGCTCTGACAGGGCTCTATCCCCGTGCGAGGACGGGGATAGGGGCCCCGACCGAAACCCTTGCCCGAAGCCCTCTCTCTTTGATGTCCAGACCGGGGACATGCGTGACAGGTGTTCGGAGACATCCGTGACACATTTTCCGATCTCGAAGGGAGGTCGGAGATGCCGCAGAATCCGGTGACAGGTCCAGTAGTCTCCGTCTGTCACTACAATCACCGAAATCGAGATTTCTCCGGCCAGCGGTGTAACCGCTCACCCTCCCACCGCTGCGCGGCGGGCCCCGCCCTCTCTCAAAGAGAAAGGGATTCAAGGTCAGACGTCGATCAGTCCATCGCGCCGATATAGGGCAGGCCACGGCTCTTGCCCTCGTCGTCGAGGCCATAGCCGACCAGATAGCGCGACGGGGCTTCCCAGGCGACGAAGTCAGGCTCCATGTTGCGCTTGGTCGGCCAGGGCTTGCGAGCGAAGACGGCCGTCATCACCTCGCTGGCGCCGGCGTCCTTGACGAGGCGCGAGGCCTCGCTGAGCGACAGGCCGGAATCGAACACGTCATCGACCACCAGGGCGCGGCGACCGACCAGCGGGCGCTGCAGGTCGGCGCGGACCTCGCAACGGCCCGAGCTCTTGCGCTCGTCATGGTAGGAGGCCAGCCACAGCGCGTCGAAGCGGACATTGCGGCCCGCCTTCCACAGCGCCCGGGTCAGGTCGGCGGCGAACCACAGCCCGCCGGTCAGCAGGCATACGGCGACGGTGTCGTCATCGATGCGGGGGGCGATGGCGTTGGCGAGCGCCTGAACGCGCGCGGCGATCTCGGTTTCCGAAATCAGGACTTCGGGGCGGACGGTGTCATTCATGATGCGCGGGTTCGTGAGAGTCAGAGGGAGGCGCTCCGGTCTCATGTCCCGAGGGTTCATGTCCAGCCGCTTCTCCCGCGGCGACCGCATCCTGGGCGCCGCGCAGGGCGAGTTCCGGCTCGGGCGCGGGCTTGGCGGGGGTCTTCAGAGCCGCCTTGACCGCCCTGGCCGCGCCGGGCTCGACCACGAAATCAATGACCAGATCCTTGGCCGTGCGGGGCGGATCGATAATGGTGATCGCGAAATGACGCACTTCACTGGGCGGGATCTTCGGATCGGCGGCGGCGGCGATCCGGCCGGCCACCCGCTTGTCCTTGGCGTTGCGCAGTTCGACCCGCAGAGGCGGCGAGACCACCGCGTGATCGGTGATGTTGCGCATCACGCCGCTGATGGTCACGGCGGCGTGGCCGTCTTCCAGCGAGGGTTCGGCCTTCAGGTTCTCGATCACCAGCCCGACGGTGTTCACCGGCAGGCCGACGCTGGCATAGGCCCCGGCCGAGCTGGGCAACAGCCGCACGACGTCGATGCGGAAAATCAGGGCGCCGACGATCGTCACCGCCATGGCGGCCGCCATGCCGGCCCAGACAACCCCGGTGGTCGTGGCTTCGCGCAGGCGGCGCTCGGCGTCGGCCCGGGCCCGGAAAACCTTGGGCAGTTCCTCGCCCGGCAGGGCGCTGACCGGTGGTTCGGATTCGGTTTCGGCGGTCGCGGTCGCGGCGGCGGCGGCGTTCAGCGCCGCCAGCTCGGCGTCGCTGCTCACGCCGGTGTCGGCGGGCTCGTCGAAAAGGTCGTTTGTTTCTTCGTTACGCGCGGTCCAGCGATGGCCACAGGAGGCGCAACGCACGACACGACCAGCCGCGCCGACCTTGGCGTCGTCGACGAAATAGCGGCTGGCGCACTCCGGACAGGTCAGTATCATGGCCGCGAATCGTACGCTCCCCGCATTAACAAATGGGGTCGCCGATTTTGACCCTGATGTCCAGAAAGCCCGGCGGCACCTCCTTGCGGATTGACGCAGACCAGGGCGACGACGCCCTCCCGGTGGTTCGCTTCGACGGCGTATCGATGCGCTATGGCCGCGCGCCGGAAACGCTTAGAGACATTAGCTTTTCCCTGATGCCCGGGTCGTTTCACTTCCTGACCGGCGCCTCGGGGGCCGGCAAGAGTTCCCTGCTCAAGCTGATCTATCTGGCCCATCGTGCGTCACGGGGTCGCGTGGAGCTGTTCGGCCGCGATGTCAGCCTGCTGCCGGTCGGCGACCTGCCCTTCCTGCGCCGCCGGATCGGCGTGGTGTTCCAGGAATTCCGGCTGCTGGAGCACCTGTCGGTGTTCGACAACGCCGCCCTGCCGCTGCGCATCCTGAAGCGCAAGCCGGCGACCTACCGCGATGACGTCGCCGAGCTTCTGACCTGGGTGGGCCTGGGCGAGCGGATGCACGCCCTGCCCGCCACGCTTTCGGGCGGCGAGAAGCAGCGCCTGGCCATCGCCCGGGCCGTGGTCGACCGCCCCGACATCCTGCTGGCCGACGAGCCGACCGGCAATGTCGATCCCGCCATGTCGCTGCGTCTGCTGCGGTTGTTCGTCGAGCTCAACCGCCTGGGCACGACCGTGTTGATCGCCACCCACGACGAGGACCTTGTGGCCCGCGCCGGCCGCCCGACCCTGCACCTGGAACATGGTTGCCTCTACACTGGGGAGGATGACCAGTGAGCGAGATCTTTCAGGTCTCGCGCTGGCGGCCGGGACCGCTGTTGCCGCCGCGCGACGTCCGTGACGGCTCGCTGGTTTTCGTGGTGGCCGTGCTCTGTTTCCTGGCCTGCCTGACGGCCCTGGCGGCCCTGGCGGCCAATCGCGCCGCCGAGGGCTGGAGCAGCCAGTTGACCGGCTCGGCCACGGTGGTGGTGCGCGCCCGGCCCGGCGAGACGCCCGACTCCGCCGCCGCCCGCGCCGCCGAGGCCCTGTCCGGCGTCCGGGGCGTGGTCGAGGCGCGCGCCCTGACCAAGGACAAGGCCGAGGCGCTTCTCGAGCCCTGGATCGGCAAGGACGCCATGATCGAGGACCTGCCGACGCCGCGCCTGGTCACCCTGGATCTGGATCCCAAGGCGCCCGCCACCGCCGCCGCCCTGGGCCAGGCGCTGAAGGTCGCCGGCATCGACGCGGTCGTCGATGACCACAGCCGCTGGATCGCCGATATCGAGCGCGGCGCGGGCCTGGCCCGGCTGGCGGCGCTGGGCGTCTTCGCCCTGATCGCCGCCGCGGCGACATCCGTCATCGCCTTCGCCACCCGGGCGGGTCTGGCGGCGCGGGCCGACGTGATCGAGGTTTTGCATCTGTCCGGCGCCGAGGCCGGTTTCATCGCGGGCCTGTTCCAGACCCGGTTCGCCGTCATGGCCGCGATCGCGGGCTTGCTGGGCGGGTCGGCGGCGGCCATCATCGGCGCGGCGATCCGCTCCCTGGGCGGCGGTTCGGGCTTGGCGCCGATCCTGCCCCTGGCCTGGATCGATCTGCTGGCGCCCTTGCCCTGCCCGCTGATCGCCGCCCTGGTCGCCGGCCTGACCGCGCGTTTCGCCGCCTTGCGTCTCTTAAGGAGCATGCCGTGAAGAGTCTCGCCGCCCTGTTGATCCTGCTGATGGTCTGGGCCGTGGGCCTGCTGGCCTTCTCCAGTCGGGTCGACCAGTCCACCCCCGCCCGGGAACCCCCCGTCGCCGACGGCGTGGTGGTGCTGACCGGCGCCTCGAACATCCGGCTGGAAGCGGCCACCAAGCTGCTGGAAGCCGGCAAGGGCAAGCGGCTGCTGATCTCCGGCGTCAATCGCGAAGCCACCCGCGACGACGTGCAGGGCGTGACCAAGGCCGTGAAGCCGATCTATGACTGCTGCGTGGACCTGGGCTTCGCGGCGGCCAACACCGTGGGCAACGCCAAGGAAACCGAGGAATGGGCCAAGGCCAAGGGTTATAAGAGCCTGATCGTGGTCACCGCCGACTATCACATGCCGCGGGCCATGCTGGAGCTGCGCGCCACCCTGCCCGACACTAAGCTGTATCCCTATCCGGTGGTGACCGAGAGCCTCAACGCCCATCGCTGGTGGAACAAGGGCTCCAGCACGCGACGGATGACCGTGGAATACTGCAAATATCTGGCGATCCTGGGGCGCGAAGCGTTTCTGGGCCTGGGTCCGAAAGACAAGGCCGGAGTCCCGGCGGAGAAGGCGTCTTGATCTATCTGCGTTCGTTTCTGTTCCAGCTGTATTTCTGGATCTGGTCGATCTTCACCGCGACCTGGATGGTGCTCCTGCTGCCCCTGCCGCGCCGCCTGAACACCGCCGCCCTCAGCTTCTGGTCCAAGGGGATCTTCTTTGGCCTGCGCTGGATCGCCGACATCCGGATCCAGGTGCGGGGCCGCGAGTATCTGCCCACCGGCCCGGCCCTGATCGCCGCCAAGCACCAGTCGATGTTCGACGTGTTCAGCCAGTTTGGCCTGCTGCCCGACGCCTGTTTCGTGATGAAGAAGGAACTGCTCCGGGTGCCGCTGTTCGGCTGGCACGGCCTGAAGGCGGGCATGGTCGTCGTCGACCGGGCCGGCCACGCGGCGGCCCTGAAAAAGCTGGTGCGCGACACGCTGGAGAAGATGAAGGACGTGCGCCAGGTGGTGATCTTCCCCGAAGGCACGCGGGGCAAGGTCGGGGTTCCCGGCGACTACAAGCCCGGCATCGCCGCGCTGTACCGCGAGCTCGACCTGCCGGTGACGCCCCTGGCCCTGAACTGCGGCGCGCACTGGGGCAAGGGCTTCCTGTGCCGGCCGGGCGTGATCGTCTTCCAATATCTGCCGCCAATTCCGGCCGGCCTGAAGCGCGGCGAGTTCATGCGCGAGCTGCAGACCCGCATCGACGCCGCGACCAAGGCCCTGGAGGACGAGGGGGTCTGATTTCTCCTCCCCGTTTCACGGGGGAGGAGAAGACTCTTCCCGCGCCTCGACCAGCTTCAGCAGCGTCTCCATCGCGTGATCCCGCACGCCGTCCTCGCGCAGATGGCCGACCAGGTCGCTGAGATAGTCGATATTGCGGCCCGACAGGCCCGTCGCCCCGGCGATCAGATCGGCCTGCCGCTCCAGGCTCAAGGCGCCGGCCCACTGGGGGTGTTTGACGTCCGACAGGAACACCAGCGCCGGCGCCTTGCCGGTCTCGCCGTCCAGCCGGACATCGGCCCAGGCCTCGAAATAGGTTTCGGTCGGCTGCTCGCGTTCACGCAGATAGGCATAGACGCTCTCCCACTCCGACGCCGCCACGCGGTAACCCGCGCCGCGCACCGAGCCGCCCGGCGCCAGGCCCAGCACCAGCCCCGGACGCTCATAGGTGCCCCGGTGGTGGACCGAATAGATGCAGAAGGCCCGCCGACGGCCATGGAGCGTGGCGCGTCTTCGCTCTACAAACGGGAACCCGGGACGCCACATGAGCGATCCATATCCGAACACCCAATGCTCGCCGCTCTCGCTGCTCATCACTTTTCCCGACTGGACGCGCCCTTCCATGACCCATACCGACGCCGCCCCGCCGCGCAAAGCCCGCCGCGGGGGACTCTTCGTCCCCTTCATCCTCGTGCTGATCGTGGCGGCGGCCTGGAGCGTGGGCTGGTTCTGGCTGCGCGGTCAGGCGCAGCAGCGCATGGACATGACGGCGGCGTCGCTGAAGTCGCGGGGCTATGACCTGTCGTGGAGCGCCCGCAGCTTCTCCGGCTTTCCGTTCCGCCTCGACATGAACTTGACCGACGCCCGAGTCGCCGAGCCCTCGGGCTGGGCGCTGCGCATCCCCGAACTGCAGGCCGAGGCGATGATCTATGGTCTCGACCACTGGGTGGCGGTCGCGCCGCGCGGCGTGCTGCTGACCCGTCCCAACGGCGAGGGCGACGTCGCCATCGCCGGCGAGGCCTTGCGCGCCAGCCTGGCGGGCCTGGACGCCTATCCGCCGCGGATCTCGATCGAGGGCGCCAAGCTGATCTTCTCGACCGCGCCCGACGCCCAGCCCTTCGCCCTGCGATCGGCCGACACCATGCAGTTGCATCTGCGTCCAGGACCCGACGACCAGGCGGCGATCCTGTTCAAGGCCGACGGGGCCCGCGCCAACTTCACCGGCCTGCTGGGCCGTATCGCCCAGGCCAACACCGCCAGCATGACCCTGGACGCCCGTCTGAGCCGCGTCTCGGCCCTGCGCGGCCGCAACTGGGCCGACGCGGTGCGCGTCTGGAGCCTGGCCGGCGGCGCGATCACCATGCATGACGCCCGGATCACCGCCGGCGAGGCCGAAGGCGCGGCCAAGTCCGGCGCCCTGACCGTCGACGCCAACGGCCGCCTGCAAGGCCTGCTGGACGTGAAGTTGACGGAGAGAGTCGACCCGTCCGCCATCAAGACCCCCGAACAGGCCCTGGCCGCCGCCAGCCAGGCCCTGGGGCGCGAGCCGGTCATTCAGGCCGGCCTGATCTTCCAGGACGGTCGCACGCGTCTGGGGACCATCGACACCGGCCCGTCGCCGCGCGTTTACTGAGAACCGGCCAAGCGCGCCTCCGGCCAGGGGGCGCGCACGTTTCTTGCCGTGAACGCCAGGTATTGCGCCGACGGCGGCAAGGACTATGGTCCGCCCTCCATTTTCGGGGATAAACATGGGTAGCGACGCGGCCGACGCGCCACCGTCTCTGGACGAGGTCCGATGGCGACTGGACGCCATAGACGGCGAACTTCTCAAACTGCTGGACGAGCGCGCCGCCCTGGCCAGTTCGGTGGCGGCGGCCAAGCGCGCGGCGGGCGACGACGGCTTTGGCCTGCGTCCCGGCCGCGAGGCCCAGATCATCCGCAAGCTGCTGGCCACGCCACGCAAGGCCGCCAACGACGCCCTGGTCATCCGCATCTGGCGCGAGGTGATGAGCGACAACCTGGCGCGTCAGGGGCCCTATCACCTGGCGGTCTGGGGCGGGAAGGACGCCACCCGCGCCGTCGAACTGGCCCGCCTGCGGTTTGGAACCGCGCCGCGTCTGCGGGTCCTGGCCGAGGCCAAGGACGTGCTGGCCGCCGCCAAGACGCCCTGGGGCGTCGGCGTGCTGACCCTCGCCCCCGACAGCGCCTGGTGGGGTCGGCTGCTGGCCGAACCGGCGCTGAAGATCTTCGCGGCCCTGCCCTGCCTGAACGCCTGGGGGCCGCAGGCGGCCCTCGCCGTGGCGCAGGTCGAGGTCGAGCCCACCGGCGATGACCAGACCTTCTGGGTCACCGACAGCGCCAAGAGTATGGCCGCCATCGTCGACGCCCTCAGCCTGGACGGCGTCGCGGCCGAGCCCCTGGCCGAGGCCGGCGGCCTGAAGCTGTTTTCGCTGTCGGGCTTCTTCATGCCCGGCGACGAGCGCCTGGCCCGCGCGCCGGGCAAGCTGACCGGCGTCATCGGGGCTGCGCCGACCCCCTTTGACGTGTAAGACGACCGCGCCTTCGACCTGAGTAATCCGATGACCGCTCCCGCCGCCGACCGCTTCGCCGCGCCCCGTCCAACGCCCAAGCCGGGCCTGATGGACATCCACGCCTATGTCGGCGGCAAGTCGAAGATCGAGGGCGTCGCCCATCCGGTGAAGCTGTCCAGCAACGAGAACGTCCTGGGCTGCAGCGAGGCGGCCAAGGCCGCCTATCGTGACGCCGTCGATCGCCTGCACCTCTATCCGGACGGCAAGGCCAATGGCCTGCGCGCCGCCGTGGCCGAGCACTATGGCCTGGAGCCCGAGCGCCTGACCTTCGGCGACGGCAGCGACGAGATCTTCGCCCTGCTGTGCCAAGTCTATCTGGAGCCCGGCGACAATATCGTCCAGGGCGAGCACGGCTTCGCCGCCTACGCCATCGGGGCCCGCGCTTGCCAGGCTGAAGTCCGGATGGCCAAGGAGCCCCACCAGCGCATCGACGCCGATGAGGTGGTCAAGTGCGTCGATGAGCGCACCCGGCTGGTGTTCATCGCCAATCCCGCCAATCCCACCGGCACCTGGCTGACCGGCGCGGAGATCCGCGCCCTGCACGCCGCCCTGCCGCCGTCGGTGGTGCTGGTGCTGGACGGGGCCTATGCCGAGTTCGCCACCGATCCGCGTTTCGAGGACGGGCTGGACCTGGCCCGCACGGCCGAAAACGTCATCGTCACCCGCACCTTCTCCAAGATCCACGGCCTGGCCGCCCTGCGGGTCGGCTGGGGCTATGGCCCCGCCGGGATCATCGCGCCGATCGAGCGCATCCGTCCGCCGTTCAACACCTCGATCCCCGGCCAGGAAGCCGCCGTCGCCGCCCTGGCCGATGTCGAGTTTCAGGCCCGTTCGGTGGCGCTGGTCGAGCAGTGGCGGCCGTTCCTGACCCAGCAGCTGGGCGGACTGGGTCTGGAAGTGACGCCGTCGGCGGCCAATTTCGTGCTGGTGAATTTCC